>NZ_JBSFGB010000010.1:0-251929 GCF_053596375.1 Streptomyces sp. NPDC001709
CTCAGCAAGGCGACGTACGTCGGCATGTTATTCCACCTTCACGAGGAGACACATCGCGAAGTCAAGCCTTGGCATCTGGGGCAGAACCTGCACGAGATACGCACCCGAACGAGCAATACGCAGCGATCCAGGGCCGCAGGCATCGCGGATCGAACTCCTAAAGCGGCTGTCGCAGGTTCGAATCCTGCCGGGGGCACAGAGAGAAGGGCTAGTTCAGGAGGGGTTTTCCCGGGCTGGCCCTTCTGCGTGTCCGGGGTCGTGCCACATACGTGCCATGTACGCCCCGCTCTACTCCGGCCGGTGTCCGTGCGCAGGTCCACGGACTGCCCGACGCGCCGGAAGCTTACGGGGCCGTGATCACTCGCGCCAAAGTAGCGCCACCCCGAAGCCGCTCCACCGACCTAGCTGGATCTCACCAGCTGCTGGATGGCCTTGAGGGCCTGGCCGGCTCCGTCCTCGGTCGCCATGTGTTGCGCGCCCCTCGCGGCGGCTCGTGCGTATGCCTGTTGCTTCACGACCCGGTCGAGTGAGTCGGCCAGCCGTTCGGCAGTCAGGGATCGGAAGGGGATCGGGTTGGTGGCGGCGCCGAGGACAGCAAGCCGTCTCGCCCAAAACGGCTGGTCGGCAGTCACCGGCACGGTGACCGCGGGCACTCCGGCGCGCAACGCGGCCGCTGACGTGCCGGCCCCTGCGTGGTGGACCACAGCAGCCAGCCGTGGGAACAGCAGGGCGTGCGGTACGTCCCCAATGGTGAGCACGTCGTCGCCGTCGGCTGCGAGCCCAGCACTGCCGGCTTGGAGGATGCCGCGCAGCCCGGCGCGGCGCAGGGCCCGCACGGCGAGCTCGCTCAGCCGTACCCCGTCCCCGGCCGCCATGCTCCCGAAGCCGATGAGGACGGGCCGGGGGCCGGCACGAAGGAAGTCCTCCAGATCGGCGGGCAGTCGGCCAGACGGATCGTGATGGGGCCACCAGTTGCCCACGATCTCCAGTCCGGGGCGCCAGTCTGAGGGCCGGGGCACGAGTGCCGTGCTGAAGCCGTGCAGGATGGGCCAGTTCGCCTGTTCCTGCCGTCTGCGCGTCGCTGACGCGGAAGCCGGCAGCAGCCGGAGTCGGTGGCGCAGCTTTGCCACCGCCTGCTCGAAGACCCGGTCGGTCATGCGAAGAGCAAAACGCCCGGCCATCCGGTTGGCGGGACGGCCTAGCGAGCGTGAGCCGGTCACGACGGGTGGGAAGTCGCCGGTCGGTGCGGTGGGTTGGAGGTACACACCGATGCTCGGTGTGCCCGTGGCCTCGGCGACATGCCAGCCCAGCGGGGCCGTGGTGGTCGACAGCAGGAGCAGATCCGGGCCGTCCGCCATCGCGTCGGCAAATCCCTGGCCCAGTTCGGTGATGAACGCGGCAGCAGTGCGCATCAGTTCGCGCTTGCCCGACACGCCGCCATGTCCCCGCGGGTCGGCGGGGAGACTGCGGAATTCCAGCCCGGCGTCGCGTACGAGGGGCGCGAAGGTTTCCGTGGTGGCGAGGACGACGTCGTATCCGGCGCGGCGCAGTTCTGCGCCCAGGCCCGTGTAGGGGGCGACGTCGCCGCGTGATCCGGCTGCGGCGATCAGGATCCTCATCGGTTCTCCTCGGAATCGGTACGGCCGGCTGCGTGGCGGGCCGCGTTGGCGTGGACCGCCTTGCACGTGTAGACGGCCAGTCCCGGGCGTTGCTGCGACGGCGGTACGACCAGGGCGAAAGCGCGCGGGTCGGCGATGAAGTCGTCCGCGATGCGCCGGTGCATGTCAGGTGGGCAACAGGTGAACCATCGTGAGATGTGCAGGCGGTGCTCCTCGGCGAGGTCCATGGCCCGCTCGCCATCGCTCGGCTCCCCCTCGTCGAAGGCCGCGAGTAGCTCCGCGCGCCAGGCAGCTGCCTCGCCCATGAGCTGCCGCCAGTCCTCCTTGGTGTGGGCAGCCGCGCGCGTCATCGCCTCGCGCTGTCCATCCGACTGCGCCCACTTCAACTCGGCCGCGGTGGCATAGCTCAGGTCGAAAGTGATCTCACCGAAGACGTCGAAGCGTTCCTGGGGAGTCAGGGACACTCCGGTCTGCTGGACCTCTATCGCCCGTTCCGCCACCTCGGCCAGCCGTTGCAGCCTGGCGATCTCCTCCCTCAGTTGCCGCTGCCGGGCGCGCAGATGTTCCAGGGCGTTCGACAGCGGATCCCTGAGGATCGCAGCGATCTCCTCGAGGGAGGAACCGAGCTCGCGGTAGAAGAGGATCTGCTGGAGACGGACCAGGTCAGCGTCATTGTAGAGCCGGTAGCCGGCGTGGCTGCGGTCGCTGGGCGAGAGCAGCCCTGCCTTGTCGTAGTGATGCAACGTACGTACCGTCACACCGGCGAAGGCCGAGACCTGTCCCACGGAGTAGCTCATCCACCTGACCTTTCGTCGGCATACAGCCTCAAGCCTGACGTAAGGAGAGGGTCAAGCCGGCAGCGTCGTTCCCCGCGTGATCACCCGATCAGTAACCCTGTTTGACCAAACCGGTCTCGTGATGGCACGTGGTGAAGCGGAGGGGATTCGTGAAGCTCTTCAGGTGGGGAATCGCGGCTGCGGCGACTGGGATGAGCGTGCTGGCCATGCTGCCCGGCACAGCTCAAGCCGCGCCGACAGCGTCCGTCAGTGTCAAGCCGACCTGTGCGTTTGGCGAGATCACCGGTTCAGGCAACGGGTCCGATGAACCGATCTCCACGAAGGCCGGGCAGAACCTGGTCACCTACACCACCGTGCGCGACGCCAGGTCGGCGCCGCTGTCAGGAGTGTTCTTCGACTACCAGATGGCGGCGCCCAGCTGTCTGGGATCAGCGCCTTCTACTTCTTCAACATGCCCGTCTGGTGCGGAGCTGAGGGCCGTGGTGGCTCGTGGGCTTCTTCAGTCCCGCCGGTCAGCTGGACCGGTGATCAGTAGACCGGCTTCTGAGGAGCTTTGCTGGCCGCCGGCGCGACAGCACTGAGCGATTCGGTCGGGTAGCGACCGAGGCACAAGCCTGGGCAACGCGCCGTCGACCTAGTACGCAGTGCCGACCTTACGACCATGGCGAGCAACGCACGAAGCCCAGCTGCAAGCCATGCGAGGCTCAGTCGAACGTGCCGGGTTCCGCGTCTGGCGATGGCCGGCACGATGCCGCGAGCGCGGACCTGGTCGCGGTAGATGTCGTGGTCGTAGCCGCGGTCGGCGAACAGCGAGTCGGGCTTACGGCGAGGACGGCCGACCCGGCCACGGACCGGCCGGACCCGGTCCGGGGAAGCGCGCACCTCCGGATCGAGAAGCCGCATCTCCCCATCGATAGCCGCCTGGACGGCCCGCTCACTCTCATCCGTCATGCGAGAACCCTACGGACGCCCTCTGCCCATGCGGCGACGGCCGGCCGGGAGCGGCGAACGTGGTCCCCCGGGAACGTGGCGTGGTCACCCTTCTCCAGCGCAAGCCTCGATTGCGGCGCCGGGCCGGGTCGTATAAATCCTTTGCGGCAATTCATTTCCCTGTGTGGCAGGAATGCCTCCCGGCGGCAAAAGATCCCTCTTGCAGGGGGCGATCGGGGTCGAATACGTTTTTTGGGCGCCAGCGGAACGCGGAAACGACTGGGAGGGATTATGGCGACACTGTGCAAGCCTGCGGTGGCGGTTCCGGAGAATGTGGTCACCATGGAGCAGACGCTCGACATGGCGAAGCGGGTGCATGCGAAAAGCCCGAGCCTGAATCTGGCGTTGCGGCTCATCAAGAATACGGGGGTGGCGAAGCGTCATATCATTCAGCCGCTCGAGGAGACGCTCGCGCATCCCGGCTTTGAGATACGTAACAAGATATATGAGCGTGAGGCCAAGCGTCGGGTTCCGCCCGTGGTGGAGGAGGCCCTGGCCAACGCCGAGCTGACGGCGCAGGACATCGACGCCATCATCTATGTGTCCTGCACGGGCTTCATGATGCCGTCGCTGACGGCATGGCTGATCAACACCTTGGGCTTCCGGCCCTCGACGCGGCAGATCCCGATCGCGCAGCTCGGCTGCGCGGCCGGCGGAGCGGCCATCAACCGGGCCCATGACTTCTGCGCGGCGCATCCCGAGAGCAATGTGCTCATCGTGTCCTGCGAATTCTGTTCACTGTGCTATCAGCCGACCGACGCGGATGTCGGTTCGCTGCTGTCGGACGGGCTTTTCGGTGATGCTGTGGCGGCCGCGGTGGTGCGGGGCAGCGGCGGCACCGGGGTGCGGCTGGAGCGCAATGCGTCGTATCTCATTCCTCACACCGAGGACTGGATTTCGTACGATGTCAAGGACAGCGGATTCCATTTCCGGCTGGACAAGCGCGTGCCCGGCACGATGAAGCCGCTGGCTCCGGTGGTGCGGGAGATCGCCGAGAGCCACTCGTGGGACGTGGGGGCGCTGGACTTCTACATCATTCACGCCGGCGGTCCGCGGATTCTCGACGATCTGTCGAAGTATCTGGGGGTGGCGCCGGGCGAGTTCCGCTACAGCCGGGCGACGCTGACGGAGTACGGGAACATCGCCAGCGCCGTGGTGCTGGACGGTCTGCGGCGGCTGTTCGAGGACCGGCCGCTGCGGCATGGCGCGCAGGGGGTGATCGCCGGGTTCGGGCCGGGGATCACGGCGGAGCTGGCGGTGGGGTCGTGGGTGCACGACCGTGCCGGCACCGGGTTCCCGGTGAGGATCCCGGCCGGGATCGAGAACCCGCTGGCCGGCTGAGGCCGCCGGTTCCCCCAGGGAAGGCGCCCTCGCCGTGCGGGGCGGGGGTGGCCCTCCCTTTCGTTCTGTCCCGAGTTCTTCTCGCGCGTTTCCGCGCACGCCGTATTCATGTATCGACAGGAGGACCGCTCATGTCCCTGAGCGGATTGATCGTGCCGCCCGGTGAGGGGAAGCGGCTGGTGGCCAAGGCCCAGGACGTCACCTTCAAGGTGACGGGGGAGCACTCCGCCTACGCGTCGACGTTCGAGGTCGTCGTGCCGCCGGGCTTCAACACCGGTGCCCACTACCACGCGGATGGCGAAGAGCTGTTCTACGTGTTGGAGGGTGAACTCGACATGCTGGCCTTCGAACCGCGCGAGCGGACGGAGAACTGGCTGGACTGGGAGTCGCCCACGGGTGAGCGGGTGGTGTCCGCCGGTCCGGGGAGTCTGATGTTCGTGCCGCCCGGGTGTCCGCACGCCTTCGCCAACCGCACCGACCGGCCGGCCCGGATGCTCTTCCAGTCGTCGCCGCCCGGTGACCACGAGGAGTACTTCGACGGGCTGCTGGAGATCTTCTCCTCCGAGGACCGGGTCGATCCGCAGGCCGTGGCGCGTCTGCGGGCGGAGCACGACGTCCATCAGCTCACGCCGTTGTCGTACGGCTGAGGAGCGGGGGGAAGCCATGCACCGGATCCTCGCGCTCTCCGGTTCGCTGCGCCGGCATTCGTTCAACACCCGTCTGCTGCGGGCGGCCACGGCGCTGGCGCCGCCGGACCTGGCCTTCGAGTTCTTCGACGGTCTCGCGGATGTGCCCTTGTACAGCGAGGACATCGACACCGATCCGGCGTTACCGGCCGTGGCCCGGCTGCGTGCGGCGGTGGCCGGCGCGGACGGGCTTGTCATCGCCACTCCCGAGTACAACCACGCCGTTCCCGGCGTGCTGAAGAACGCCGTCGACTGGCTCTCGCGGCCGCATGGCCGCGGGGCCCTCGCCGGCAAGGGCATCGTCGTATGGGTCGCCACGCTGGGGCGGATGAACGGTCTGCGCTGTCTCGGTGATGCCCGCGCTCTGCTCAACGGGCTGGGCAACCTCGTGGTACCCGAGCCTGAAGTGGTCGTCGCCTCCGCGCCTAGCGCCTTGACGACCGGCCCGGACGGCACGGTGTCGCTGACCGACGAGGTGACCGCCGATCTGGTCCGGGCGCAGCTGCGGGTGCTCGCGGAGGTGCTGGACGCCGGCGCACCACAGGCCCTGTGGTCGGCGGTGCAGCGTCAGCGGGCGCACATCGAGCGGGCGCGGTTCCTGCCGTATGTGCGGCAGGGGCTGCGGGACGGGGCGGCACCGGACGTGCTGGCCGAGCGGCTGCACAGCGCGGGGCATCCGCCGGAGACGGTGCGGGCGTGGATCGCAGAGGCCCGGGCGGCGGGGGCGGCTGGGCGGACCGGACAGGCCGGACAGGCCGGACAGGCCGGACAGGCCGGACAGGCCGGACAGGCCGGACAGGCCGGACAGGCCGGACAGGCTGGGTGAGCGGAGGGGGCTGGGCTGGCTGGGCGGGCGGGCTGGGTGAGGGCAAGTCGCGGGGCCAGGTGTCGTGGGTGGCCCAGGGGTCAGGTGTCGTGCGTGGCCGAGGGGTCAGGTGACGGCAGGTCGCCGGTCCCGGCCAGGTGTCGGTGAGTGGCAGCCGAGGCTGCGGGGTCGCCGCTCGCCGCCTGGCCCGGGTTACGGCAGGTGGCCGCCCCGCGCCAGGTGGGCGAGGGTGGCCGCCCGGCGCCAGGTGGGCGACGGGTACCAGTCGGGGCCGCGGGATCGCCGGTCGCCGCACGGGCCGAGCCCCGTGACGCCGAGTCGCCGACCGGGCTACGTGACGCCAAGTCGCCGCCCGCGCCGGAGGTGTGGAGCGCGCCGAGTGCGGTGGCGACAAATGGCAGTCGAGGCTGCGTGATGGGAAGTCGCCGACCGAGCCCCACGACGCCAAGCCGCCGTACCGGGCTACGTGACGCCAAGTCGCCGACCAGGCCCCGTAACGCCAAGTCGCCGACCGGGCTGCGTGATAGCAAGTCGCCCCCTCCGCAGGAGGCGTGGAGTGCGCCGAGTGCCGTGAGCAGGTGCCTTGGGTCCGTGCTCACCGCACTCGGCGCTTGCTCGTTCTCACGTCAGGTCGGCTCACACCAGGCAGGTCTGCGGGTGGTCCATGCCGAGGTGGTCCTCAGCGGCGGCGCGCTGGTGCGTGATCCCGCGGCCGGGGTGGGCGTCGGTGTCCTGGTGCCACCAGTCGGCGAACTGGGCGACGACGTCGAGCAGTTCGCAGCCGGCGGTGGTCAGGCCGTACCAGACGCGGATGGGCGCGCGCCGGGTCTCCACCCGGCGGGAGACGAGGCGCGCGTCCTCCAGGCGGCGCAGCACCCGGGTGAGCTGCTTGCGGTCCATACCGGTCAGCCGTGCTGTTTCCGAATATCCCCGGGGACCGCTCTGCAGGGATGCCAGCACATGGAGGTCCCATTTCTTGGAGACCAATCCTATGGCTGAATGCGCCGCTTGCAGATCAGTGACGTTCATGAGTTGCTGCCTCCTGTTGACTGTGAAGCAACGGGATCCCCGTGGGCGGCTTTTCGGTCATTGACGTCGCGCGTGTCTGTGCCCCCACCAATGATCTTTCACTACTCGCACGTAACATGCAATGTTTTTAGTGGTGCAATAAAATTCTCCAACCCCTTGGACGGCGTACGCGTTCCCTCGGGAATTACCGCAAGGGGCGGTGTCACTGCGGCGCGCCGAGCATGAGCCAGGCGACGACGAAGGCGGGCAGGAGGGAGTCGAGGCGGTCCAGCAGGCCGCCGTGTCCCGGCAGCAGGGCGCTCATGTCCTTGATGCCCAGGTCGCGTTTGACGGCGGACTCCACGAGGTCTCCGCCGATCGCCGCCACCGCGATGAGCAGACCGGACAGCGCCCCCGCCGGCCACGGTGCGTGGCCCGGCAGGCCGAAGGTGAGGGCTCCGGCGGTGGTCGCGGCCAGCAGTGAGCCGGCGCAGCCCTCCCAGCTCTTGCCGGGGCTGATGGCCGGGGCCATGTGGTGCCGTCCGAGCAGCGCTCCGGTCGCGTAGCCCGCGGTGTCGGAGGCTGTGACGCAGGCCAGCACACCCACCACCAGGAGCACGCCGTGCCGTTGCTGTTCGAGCAGTACGGCGCAGCAGGCGGGCAGGCAGATGTAGCCGAGGAGCATCAGGACGGCGGCGGTGTCGCGCACATAGCCGGCGGGGCCGCGTGTCACGCGCCAGGCCATGCAGAGCAGAACCGCGGCCGCCAGTCCGCGCAGCAGCCCTGCCTCGCCGTCATGCCAGGTCAGCCACAGGGTGGTCTGGCTGCCGAGGTGGACGGGTGTGAGGGCGAGGTGCAGGCCGGAGCGGCGCAGGGCGCGGCCGAGTTCGACGATCGCCAGCATCAGGGCGATGCCGACCAGGAGGGCGAAGGCCAGCGGGGTGGTGGCCAGGGCGGTGCAGACGGCCGCCGCCATGAGCAGGCCGACCGTCACCGCCTGGACGAGGTTGCGCCCGCCGCCTCCGGGCTTGGAGCGGTGCTCGCCCGGGGGCGGGGTCACCGCTGGTGCGGGTTGCCGGGTGGTGATCACGGTGCCGCCTGCCGGGTGTCGGTCGCGGTGCGCCGGGCGCGTGGCTGCCAGAGGAGGACCACGACGGCGGTGACGGCGACGAGGGCGGCGATGACGCGGTAGCCCTGGGTCATCGCGTCGGTGAACGCGTGCACGGCGGCCGCGTGCTGGGCGGTGCCCAGGTGGTCGGCGGCGGTCATCGCGTCCGAGGCCGAGTGCGCGCTGTTCGCGACGGCCGGCGGCAGGTGGGCGAGGAAGCGGCTGGTGACGATGGTGGCGACGACGGCGATGCCGACGGCGCTGCCGATCTCGCGGGCGGTGCTGTTGAGGGCGGATCCGAGGCCGCTCTGGCTCCTGGGCAGGGCGGCGACGATGCCGCTGGACAGGGGCGGGGTGGCCAGGCCCATGCCGGTGGCCATCACGAGCAGGTCGATCGCGTAACTCCAGTACGGTGTCGCGGAGGTCGCCAGGGACAGCAGCACGAGCCCGGCGACGATCAGCGTCATGCCGGCGGCCACGACCCGGCGTGTGCCCCAGCGGGCGGCCAGCCGGGCGGCCCTGGGTGAGACCAGTTTCATGCACAGGCCCTGCGGCAGGATGGCCAGGCCCGTCTCGACGGCGCTGAATCCCTTGGCGTAGTGCAGGTACTGGGCGTTGAGGAAGAACAGGCTGAACATGCCGAGGAAGGCGCCCGCCACCCCGAGGGTGCCCGAGCCCACCGCGGGTGTCCTCAGCAGCCGCAGGTCGACCAGGGGGTGGTCGCTGCGCAGGGAGTGCGCGGCGAAGAGCGTGCCGATGACGGCGGCCGCGGCGAACGCCGCCAGGACCGGGGCGGAGGTCCATCCCAGCTCGCGGCCTTCGATCAGCCCGAACAGCAGGGCTGTCAGGGTGGCCACCAGCAGGAGGGTGCCCGGGATGTCGGCGCGGACGCGGTGGGGTTCGGTGTCCGGGGCCCAGCGGGCGGCCAGCACGGCGAGCAGCGCGGCGGCCGGGACGAAGAGGGCGAAGAAGGCGGGCCAGGAGAAGAACTGCAGGGTGGTGCCGGCGAGGAGGTTGCCGAGCATGCCGCCCAGCCCGGTCGCGCCGGACCAGGCGCCGACCGCCTTGCCGCGCTCGGGGGGCGGTGTCACCGCGAGGGAGAGGGCGAGGGTGGCCGGCATCACCAGTGCCGCGCCCAGGCCCGCTGTGGCCCGGCTGATGAGCAGGGCCGTCACGGTCGGGGAGAGGGCGCAGCCCAGGCAGCCCAGGCCGAACACGGCGAGTCCGGCGAGGAGTACCGGCTTGCGGCCCAGCCGGTCGCCGAGCGCCCCGGCCGGGATGAGGAGCCCGGCGAAGACGAGCAGGTAGATGTCCACGATCCACACCAGCTGGGTCGCCGAGGGATGCAGTGCGCTCCCGGACAGCTGGGGGATGGCCAGGTTGACGCCGGAGACCATGGCCTGGACGGCGATGACGGCGGCGTTCATCAGGCGCGGGACGGTGCGCCGTGCCGCCCGGCCGGGAGCGGTGCCCGTTGTCCGGCCCGGTTGCTGCCTCGCCTCACGGCCCTGGTCGGCGTGGGGGCTCGCTGCGCTCTCCGCAGTCATGTCCTTCCTTTCTCCTACGGTGCGTCAACGACCGTAGGAACGTAGGAAGATAACTTCAAATGCATGGACGTGATGCATAAAATGCACGCTGTGCATACGAAGTTGGACCTGAATCTGCTCGTCGCGCTCGACGCTCTGCTGGAGGAGTGCTCGGTCACCGCGGCCGCCGACCGCCTGGCCGTCTCCGAGCCGGCGATGAGCCGCACGCTGGGACGGATACGCAAGGTCGTCGAGGACCCCGTCCTGGTCCGCGCCGGGCACACCATGCAGCCGACTCCCAGGGCCGTGGCCATGCGCGCCGAGGTGCGGGCGCTGGTGCAGCGCGCCCACGCGGTGCTCGCCCCGGCCGGCGAGGCGGACCTGGCCTCCCTCACCCGTACCTTCACGATCTGCGCCAACGACGCGATGGTCACCTCCGTCGGCGACCACCTGCTCACCTGCGTCGAACAGCAGGCCCCGGGCGTGACGCTGCGTTTCCTCGCGGAGCCGCCCGGTGATCACACCGGGCTGCGGGACGGCAGCGTCGACCTGCAGTTGGGGGTCCTGGGACCGCTCGCGCCCGAGGTCCGCACCGAGCCGCTCACCACGGACCACACCGTGATGGTCATGCGCCCCGACCATCCGCTGGCCGAGGGGGAACTCACCGCCGAGCGGGTGGCCGGCGCCCGGCACATCGTCACCTCGCGCCGCGGCCGGCTGAACGGGCCGCTGGACGACGCCCTGGCCGCGCTGGGTCTTTGCCGCCGTGCCGCCGTGGTCGCCCCGACGTTCGCCGCCACGCTGCTGATGCTGGCCAACCGGCACGACATGATCGGCCTCTTCCCCTGGCGCCAGTACCGCGTCAACGTACACACCCTCGGCCTGGTCACCCGCGAACTGCCCGTTCCCCTGCCCCCGCTGCACCTGTCCCTCGCCTGGCATCCGCGCGACGACACCGACCCGGCCCACCAGTGGCTGCGCGCCCGTATCCACAGCTCTGTCAGGGCGGTGCTGGAACCGGACGACCTGCCCGCCGCACCACCGCCCCAGGCGGCCGGGCGGTGACCCGGCCCGGGCCGGGGGCGAGGTGATCGGTGCACTGCCGGCGCATGCCACAGGGGGGGAGGCGGGTCCGCCTCCCCCCCCTGTGGGCCGCATGACGGGCCGTCAGGCCGTGTCGCCGAACCAGCGGCGCAGGGCCTGCGACAGGGACGGCCGCCCCTGTGCGGCATCGCCGGCGACACCGACCCAGGCGATGCACCCGTCCGGCCGGAGCAGCACCATCTCCAGCGCCTCGAGATCGGCGTACGACGCGGCCTCCGATCCGCCCGCGTCCACACCCCTGGTGTCCGGGACCACGGCGACCGGGTCCACCTGCGCGGACCAGCCGAGGGGCGGGCGCCCGGTCAGGCTGAGCAGCAGACCGCGGCCGCCGCGCATCAGCTCGGCCACGTCCGTCTCCAGCCCCTGCCCTCCCGGTCCGGCCTCGCGCATCCTCAGCCTCCAGTTGGGGCTCAGCGTGCCCACCAGCGGGTGCGGGTCGCCCAGGTCGTAGCGCTCGTCCAGGCCGGTGAGCATGTTCCAGAGGTGCTCGTTGACGTCGTCGTGGCGCATGAGGGCGGCGAACAGCGCCCGCAATTCGTCGGTGTGCGCGTCGGGGCGCATCAGCGCGGTCTGCGCCCGGGTGCTGTGCATCAGCCGTCGCCCGGCCGGGCGTCGCTCCGCGGCGTAGGAGTCCAGCAGGCCTTCGGGCGCCCGGCCCGCCACGGCCGCGGCCAGCTTCCAGCCCAGGTTCACCGCGTCCAGCAGGCCGACGTTGAGCCCCTGGGCGCCGAACGGCGGATGCACGTGCGCGGCGTCGCCGGCCAGGAAGACGCGGCCCCGGCGGTACTCCCTGGCCTGGCGGGCGTTGTCGGTGAAGCGGGCCGGGGCCTTCACGGACAGCACCTCGACGTCCACACCGCTGGTGCGGCGCATGCTGTCCTGGATCTCCGCCAGCGTCACCGGAGCGTCCTTGTCGGCAGGCGGGCCGTCGAACTCGACCGTGAAGACCCGCTTCACACCGAGCCCGTAGGCCAGCATCCCTCCGGGGCTGCGGTGCCATCCCAGCCGCAGGGCGCCCGGGTCGGCCAGTTCCACCACCGCCTGGCGGCCCGTCAGGGTCGGGCCGGTGCCCTCGAACTCGATGCCCAGCAGCTTGCGTACGGTGCTGTGTCCGCCGTCGCAGCCCGCCAGGTAGGAGGCGCGCACCACTTTCTCGCCGGTGGGGGTCGACAGCCGCGCGGTCACGCCCTCCGCGTCCTGGTCCAGGCCGGTCAGCTCGTGCTCGCGGCGGACCTCCACGCCCAGCCGGTGGGCGTGCTCGGCCAGCATCAGCTCCAGGGCGTACTGGTTGACCGCCATCCGCCGGCGCTGGGAGCCCTTGACCCGGTCCGGCTCCAGGTATTCCAGGCCGGCGAAGTGGTTGGTGGGTCCCAGCCGGACGGCCGAGGGGGGAAGCTGGGCGGGGTCGTCGACACCGGCCGCGGCCGCCGCCATCGCGGCCGCCTGCCGGAACCGCTCCTGCTCCACCGCGGTCAGCCGCTCGCCCAGGCCCCGCCGCTGAAGTGCCTCGACCGCGAGCGGTCCCAGCACCCCGGCCTTGATCGTGGTGTCCGCCTCGGCCCTGCGCTCCACGAGGAGCACGGACGCGCCTGCCGTACACAGTTCGGAGGCCAGCAGCAGCCCCACCGGGCCGCCGCCCACCACCACGACGTCGTAATTGGAACTGATCACCGCGCCACCCTCCCGACGCCCACCCGGATCGTTCACCCGGGGTGCGTTTATCACCGAAAAAATGCGGGCTCCCCACGGGGGTAAGGGGAGCCCGGGTGCCGTTAGTCACCGGGAAATACGGTAGGACGAAATGAGCGGGAGAACCAATAACGGGAGAGCATGCGGTGAATGCGCCGGACGCATTCAACGGGAATTCCCCGGCGGGGAATTCGATCCGGTGAGTTCCTCGCGGCAAGGCTTGCACAGTGCGTCGGCGAGCGCGGGCCCGATCAGCAGGATCCGGCAGCCGCACGCGCCGCATGTCCCGCGTGGCGCGCCTGTCGCGCCTGTCGCGGCCGGCTCGTGCCGCGTGCGTGCGCCGGTCGTCGACCGTGGGCAGGTGCGCCGGTCCACGGCGATCTCCGCGCACACCTCGCACCGTCGCCCGGTCGTCCACAAGAGCCCGGACTCACAGTCGGCCAGACCACAGCCCCAACGGGGCAGCGCCGCGCCCAGCAGCCAGCGGCCGGGATCCCTGATCTCGGCCGGCGAGGTGCGGGCGAAGCGCAGCCGCAGCCGTGCACGCAGGCGGCCGGGGTCCGTGCCCGCGCGCAGCTGGCGGCCCACTTCACGGGCGATCCGCCGTACCACGAACACGTTGCCGATCCGCGCCAGCAGCCAGTGCACCGGCTCCAGCACCGCGTAGATCTGCGGGCTCAGGGTGAGCCGCGGCCCGTTGTACGCCGGTGCGCTGCAAGGTGGTTGGCGGTAGGGCCGGGGTGATCCCTCGCCGCTTGCCGCCTCCCCCAGGGGTGTCTCGCCTACGGCGGATGAGGGCCTGCGGCCCGTGTTCTCCGGTCGGTCAGTCCTAGGTGATTCCTCATCCGCGAGGGATCCGTCACCGCCTGCCGCACCCGATCCCTCACCGGACCGGGCGGACGTCGTCGCCGACGCGGCGGCTGCCTGAGCCGCCGTGGGGCCTTGATCCGTACGGTCCTGGTCCGCGTGGCGTTGCTCGGTCCGCCCTCGGGCGTCGGCATGCCGCTCCGCGGGCACGGCGGTGGGCGCGAGGTGCTCGACGAGGAAGCGGTGCCGGCCCTGCTCTCCGGCGCGGCGCCGCACGCGGATCCAGCGGGCCGCCTCCAGGGCGTCGACCACCGTCGCGGCGGCCGCGGCCGTGAGGGGCTGCCCGGCACGCCGGCCCCGGTGGTGGCGCAGGAACCCGGCGAGGTCGCCCAGGCTCACGGCGATTCGCTGTGCCTGGGCGAAGGCGAGGACGGCGTATGCGCGCAGTTGACGGGGTGTGAGGTTCTCGCACGCCGCCACCGGCAGCCACACGAAGCGTTCCTCGCCCCGCAGCGGACGCACGCGGCGCCGTGCCGTCGTACCGCGGCCGCCCGGGAGGGAGCGCCGGGTGTTCTCCGGAAGCTCCACCACGCCGTCGGGCGCGGGCCTGCGCAGGTGGGCGATGCCCCGTTCCACCGAGGCCTTGGACAGGCCGAGATAGCGGGCGAGGGTCGCCGCCGCCGCGGTGCAGCCCTCCGGTCGCAGCGCCAGCGCCTTGATCTTCACGTAGACGCTCAGCGAGACATCGGGGTAGTGGGCCGAAGCGACCAGGCGCCACGGCACTTTGACGCGTTGTCGGACGTGTGGGGCGCGGGTGGCGGGGTCCGTCGTCATGGCCGCCGGGACGGCACGCGCACGACGGGTGCGTGGCCGCAGGTCGCGTGGCCGGATGTCGTCGGGCCCTTGCCGCGCCGGGCCGGTAACGGGCGGGAGTGCGGGGGCGGAACGAGGGGTTCACCCGGTGGATTCGGGTCGCGTGCGGGGTGACATGAGGCAGCGTGGTGCTGCATGATGACCAACGTCCTTCGTGTGGCTGCACTGGGACAGGCGAAGCCTTCGGGCTTCCGGGTTCTGGCAGGAACCCGACTACACCGCTGGCCGGCTCCGGTGGCACCCGGAGGGGACAGCGCTGCCGCGTGGCCCTGGCAGGCCGCGCGGTGAAGGGGACCCCCGGCCGTGGATGACTGGCATCATCCAGCGACCGGGCGTCCTGTGCTTCGGCCCTCTCTCGGGCCTTTCCGGGTCAACGCATCGCGGCCTCCGGGGCGTTGGGCGCAACCGGGTACCGCGTGGTGAGGGGCGCCTGGACGAGGGGTCCGCCGGGGCGCTCGTACGCCGTGGAGTCTTCCGCGTGTTCCGTGCGTTCCGCAGCTTCCGCGGCTTCCGCAGCTCCAGCGGTGGCGGACTCTGTGAGGGACAAGGCGCCGCTCATCTCGGGTGAGTGCACGCTGTTCTGATGTCGCGTCAGCATGTGCCATCACCCTCTCGTGAGCCCCCGCTCCACACATCGAGGACCATAGGCCTCCTTGAGGCCTGGTTGCAACATGTTGCGCCTTTGGAGCAGCATGGTGCACCAAGGAGGTGGCGATGGAGCAGCAGCAGGCAACCGACACGTCCGCGCCGCGGACCCTGGACGACCACGTCCACGCGACGAAGACCGACATCGCCGCGCGGCTTCGCCACATCCGCCGGCATCACCCCGAAGGACCGTTCAGCCTGGCCAGACTCGCCGAACTCGCCGGGGTGTCCAAACGCACCCTGGCGTCGGTGGAGTCCGCCGACGGCGCCAACCTCACCATCGAGACCCTGGTGAAGGTCGCGTACAGCCTCGGCATCCAGCGCTGCGCGTACTTCCTCGACGATCAGGTCTTCCAGCAGGTCAACAAAGAGCTGGAACTGCTCGGGCAGTTGCGGGAGAGCAGGGCACACGGCCTTGCCCTGAGAACGTCGCACGCGACGCCGGTCGCCACGGCCACGGACCAGGTCTCGCAGCTCCTCGCCGGCATCATCGAGGCCGCGGCCCAGGCCCGGGACTCGCTGCGCGGCGTACCGCCGACCAGCGACTAGGGCAGCGGGCACCGGTCTCCAACCCCCCACCAGCACGAGACACCGACAGCGCACCCCGTGCCGGGCTCCGTCCGGGCGCGTGACGGCCGGATCGCGTCCGGCGGACACGGCCGGGACCCACGGCACGGGGCCCGGAGGCGTGGCGACCCGCCACATACAGGACCGCGGCCTCCTCGGTGTCCGACCGAAAAGCAAGGCGACACCATGACCACACGGAAGGTTCGCAAACGGTGCCAGGCGCTCGTCGGCGCGCTCGATCTGCCGAGCCCCTTCTCCATCGACGCCCTCGTCGAGGAGCTGTCGGTGCGGCGCGACCGGCCGATCCGGATCCTCACCATGCCCATCGGCTCGGCCGTCAACGCCTGCGGGCTGTGGATCGCCACCGACACCAGCGACATCATCTTCGTCGAGGAGAAGACCACCAAGTTCCATCGGGAACACATCGTCCTGCACGAGATCGGGCACATCCTGTGCGATCACCGCATCAGTGACCAGGAGACCCTGGGCGCACTCAGCACGCTGCTGCCGAGCATCAGCCCCGTCATGATCAGCCGGCTCCTGGCCCGCACCAACTACACCACCGAGCAGGAACAGGAAGCCGAGCTGGTCGCCAGCCTGATCCATTCCACCGCGGGCATGCGGGCCCCCTCGCCGTCGGCGGGTGTGCGCGGCGCGCTCGAGGCCGCCCTCGGGATCCGCAGGTAGCGGCCATGGACATCCGATGTGTGCACAAACTGGGTTGCACCGCCGAGCTGTTGGGGGCACTGGCACTATGGCTGGTGATCCTGCTGCGGCTGCCCACGGCCCGCCGCTCCCACCAGCAGAAGATGCTGCTGATCGCCGTGACCGGCCTCGCGGGGTCGATCACCGTCTACCTCGACCCCGTCTCCGCCGTACTGAACCACACCTTCGCCTTCGCCCAGACCTGCGGCCTGTTCATGAACGCGTGGGGGGTGCTCAGTTCGGCCCTCATCCTCGACTTCGTCCTCGCGGCCATGTCGCGGCGCCGCCCTTGGCTGGTCTACGGCCCGATGATCGCGACGAACGCGGCCCTGATCACCCTCAACTACACGGCCGACCCGCATGCCGGCTGTGTCACCGCCGAGGCCGTCCCCTGGTACAGCCCCTTCTGGTGGCTGCTCATCACCGCCCACCTCGTCGGCACGATCCCCTGCGCCGTGCTGTGCGTGCGCTACGGCCGTACGGCCCGCGACGACCGGCCGCTGCGCACCGGGCTGCTCCTGCTCGCCGCCGGCTTCGCCTCGTCGTGCGTGTTCTGGTGCGTCGTCCTGGCCTTCCTGCTCGCCCGCCCCGCCTGGCTGGGCACCCTGTTCCCCGACAACATCGCCCTCACGGCCTGGCTGATGACCGCCGGGGTCGGTCTGCCGCTGGCCCTCACCTGCCATCGCGCGGCCTGTGACGCGAAGGCCCTGTGGCGTTTGCACCCCTTGTGGCGCGACCTGGTCGAAGCCGTCCCGCACGTCGTGCTGAACCGACCGCGTACCCGGATCCGTTCACTGCTCGGCAGTCCGCGGACGCTCCGTCTCCGGCTCTACCGCCAGGTCATCGAGATCCGCGACGCCCTGCTCCTCCTGCAGGACTATGTGACACCGGAGACGATGGAACGCGCCCGCCGCCACGTCACGGCCCAGGATCTGCCCGAGGAACAGGTCGAGCCGGCGTTCACGGCGTGCTGGCTGCGGGCCGCCCTCCTGGCCAGGGCCGCCGCGGGCACACCCCGCCCGAACCCGCTGGCCACCGCGAGCCCGCGGGACGACAACCTGCGCAGCGAGACCGACTTCCTGCTCGCCGTCCTGCTGTGCCGCAAGCTTCCCGCCGTACGTTCCTTCCCGCTGCCGCCCACCACGACCGGCCCCGCCGGGTCCGGTTGCACCGCGTCCGGTGCCGCCGTACCGACCCCCGGCGCGTCCCGCCCCGTCACGCCGGACCGCACCGGCCGGCACGTGCCGGCCGCCGACCCGGCCACTCCTCCCACGAACAGGCGAAACCCGTGACACAACGCCAAGCCGCCACCACCCCCTACCGCACCGGCATGCTCGGCAACGACGACCCGGGCGAACGTGACCGCCTGGAGTCCATACAGCGCGGTGTGGACACGTTCACCACGAACATCATCGACGGCCTTCCGGTCCAGGCGTCCTGGAACTGCCTGGAACTGGGCGCGGGCGCCGGCTCCATCGCCTACTGGCTCGCCGCCCGCTGCCCGGCCGGACGCGTGGTCGCCGTCGACCTCGACACCCGCCATCTCGAGGCCGGCAGGGCCGCCAACCTGGAGATCCGGGAAGCCGACGTCACACGGCACGACTACGCGCCCGGCACCTTCGACCTCATCCACGCCCGCTACCTGTTCTGCCACCTCCCCGACCGCGACGAGATGATCGCCCGGGCCGCCGGCTGGCTCTCCCCAGGTGGCTGGCTCGTCGTCGAAGAACCCTACGACCTGCCGCCCGCCGACTCCCCCTTCCCGCTGGTCCAGCGCATCCTCACCGCCTACCAGCACACCTGCCGGCAGCACGGCGCCGACATGACCTGGGCCCGCAAACTGCCCGCGCTGCTCGCCCGTAACGCACTGACCGAGGTGGCCTACGCCGCAAACCCCGGCTGCATGGGGGGACTCGACAAGGACCGCTGGCGCCCGCTCATCCAGCGGGCCGCCCCCGCCCTCCTGGCCGGCGGCCTCGTCACCGAGTCGGACCTCGGCGAGTTCACCGAACTGCTGCGGGACCCGGCGTTCGTCGACATCCCTCAGATGACCGTCTCCGCCTGGGGCCGCCGCCCGCCGCACACCCCGCCGCCGTCCACACCGGCCGACGGCACACCCTGACACAGGTGGTCCGGCCGGGTCTGATCGTCGCGGACGTCAGCCCGAGCACCACGACCCGACGGGCCCAGGACGGCGAGACTCCACGGCCGCGCGAGTGCCCGTCGAGGGCGGGGGCGGGATGCTAGGGGCGTGAGCTGCGATGCGGTCTGGCATGAGCCCTCGCGGAGCACCGAACCGCCCGCCGGCGCCCCCCTAATCCCCCGAGGGCACCGGCGGGCCTTCTTCCTGCCCGCTGCTCAAGGGACGACGGTCCAGGTGTCCTTGCCGGTGAGCAGTGACTGCAGGTTCGGCGTGCGCTGAGTGCGGGCGTGCTGGACCTGGTCGCGGGCCTGGTCGTCGTACGTGGGGCGCTGAACCTGGCGGAAGATGCCGGTCGGGGTGTGCGTGAGGCTCTGGTCGTCGAGGCGGGAGAGGGCGAAGGCGTAGGCGGGGTCGGTGATGGCCGGGTCATGCACGAGAAGGTTGTGCTCGCCGATCTCGCTGACCTTGCCGATCTCGAAGCCGCCCCGACCGGTTGCGGTGACGCCGTATTCCTGTTCGAGGCCGAAGCGGATCGGCCGGCCGGGCTTGAGCGGGATGAGGCGGCCCGCGGCTTGGTCCTTGTCCTTGAGGACGTCGAAGGCGCCGTCGTTGAAGATCGGGCAGTTCTGGTAGATCTCCACGAGCGCGGAGCCGCGGTGCCGAGCCGCGGCGGTGAGCACTTCGGTGAGGCCGGGCCTGTCGGAGTCGAGGGCGCGGGCGACGAAGCTCGCCTCGGCGCCGAGGGCGAGCGAGATCGGGTTGAAGGGGGTGTCGAGCGAGCCCGCGGGCGTGGACTTGGTGACCTTGCCGGGCTCGGAAGTGGGCGAGTACTGGCCCTTCGTGAGGCCGTAGATCCGGTTGTTGAACAACAGGATCTTGAGGTTCACGTTGCGGCGCAGGGCGTGGATCAGATGGTTGCCGCCGATCGAGAGGGCGTCGCCGTCGCCGGTCACGACCCAGACGGACAGGTCGGGGCGGGTGACGGCGAGGCCGGTGGCGATCGCCGGCGCGCGGCCGTGGATCGAGTGCATGCCGTACGTGTCGAGGTAGTACGGGAAGCGGGAGGAGCAGCCGATGCCGGAGATGAAGACGATGTTCTCCCGCTTGAGGCCGAGGGTCGGCAGGAAGGACTGCACGGTGTTGAGCACGACGTAGTCGCCGCAGCCGGGGCACCAGCGGACCTCCTGGTCCGACTTGTAGTCCTTGGCCTTCTGCGGCGCGTCGTCGGCCGGGATCAGGTCCAGCCCACCGAGGGTGGGCAGACCGATGTCGGTGGCGGTCATGCCGCGTCGACCTCCTTGATGATGTCGGTGAACACGTGGTGCAGTACTTCGGCCTTGAACGGCACGCCGGCGACCGCGGTGTACGAGTGGATGTCGGTCAGGTACTTCGCCCGCAGCAGCAGGGCGAGCTGACCGAGGTTCATCTCGGGCACGACGACCTTGTCGTAGGAGGCGAGGATCTGGCCGAGGTTGGCCGGGAACGGGTTGAGACTGCGCAGCTGGGCCTGGGCGATCGGCATCCCGTCCCGGCGTACGCGGCGGCACGCGGCGCCGATCGGGCCGAACGTGGAGCCCCAGCCGAGCGCCAGGACGCGGGCCTTGCCACCCGACGGGTCGTCGGGCACGAGGTCGGGCACCGCGATGTTGTCGATCTTGCGCCGGCGCAGCCGGACCATGTGGTCGTGGTTGTCCGGGTCGTAGGAGATGTCGCCCTTGCCCTCGGCCTTCTCCAAGCCGCCGACCCGGTGTTGCAGACCGGGGGTACCGGGCACGGCCCAGGCTCGCGCGAGGGTTTCCGGGTCACGGAGGTAGGGCCAGAACTCGCCCGAGCCGTCCGGGGCGTTCGGCTCGGTCGCGAAGGTGACCGACAGGTCCGGCAGCGTGGCCACGTCGGGGACCAGCCAGGGCTCGGATCCGTTGGCGTTGGCCGCGTCGGACAGCAGCAGCACCGGCGTGCGGTACTTCAGCGCGATCTGGGCGGCCTCCAGCGCGGCGGCGAAGCAGTCCGCCGGGGACTGCGGCGCGATCACGGGTACGGGGCACTCGCCGTTGCGGCCGAACATCGCCTGCAGCAGGTCCGCCTGCTCGGTCTTCGTCGGCAGGCCGGTCGACGGGCCACCGCGCTGCACGTCGATCACGACCAGCGGCAACTCCAGCATGACACCGAGGCCGATGGTCTCCGACTTCAGGGCGATTCCGGGGCCCGACGTGGAGGTGACACCGAGGGCTCCGCCGTACGAGGCGCCCAGCGCGGCGCCGATTCCGGCGATCTCGTCCTCGGCCTGAAGGGTGATCACATCGAAGTCCTTGTGCCTGGACAGCTCGTGCAGGATGTCGGACGCCGGGGTGATCGGGTAGGTGCCGAGCAGCACCTGCATACCGGACCGCTGCCCGGCCGCGACGATCCCGTAGGCCAGCGCGGTGTTCCCGGTGATCTGGCGGTAGGTGCCGGGGGCGAGTTTCGCGGGGGCCACCTCGAAGGTGGTCGCGAACGTCTCGGTGGTCTCGCCGTAGTTCCAGCCGGCGCGGAAGGCCAGGATGTTCGCCTCGGCGATCTCGGGCCTCTTCGCGAACTTCTCGCGCAGGAACTGCTCGGTGCCCTCGGTCGGGCGGTGGTACATCCAGGAGAGCAGGCCGAGCGCGAACATGTTCTTGCAGCGTTCGGCGTCCTTCTTGCCGATGCCGGTTTCGGCCAGGGCGCCCTGGGTCAGCACGGACATCGCGACCGTGTGCACCTGGAACGCCGAGAGCGAATCGTCCTCGAGCGGGTTCGACGCGTAGCCGGCCTTGGTGAGATTGCGCGGGGTGAACTCGTCGGTGTTGACGATCAGCGTGCCCGCCGCCGGCAAGTCGGCCACGTTCGCCTTCAGCGCGGCCGGGTTCATCACCACGAGCACGTCCGGCCGGTCGCCGGGGGTGAGGATGTCATGGTCGGCGAAGTGCACCTGGAACGAGGAGACACCGGGGATGGTGCCCTGAGGTGCGCGGATCTCGGCCGGGAAGTTGGGCAGCGTGGCCAGGTCGTTGCCGAATGCCGCCGCCTCGGAGGTGAACCGGTCGCCGGTCAACTGCATACCGTCGCCGGAATCGCCGGCGAAACGGATCACCACCCGGTCGAGCTTGAGCCGTTCGGTCGTCTTATCCATCATCCTGCGTGCCCTTCGACCGCGATGTCGGTGAAACCGAAAACATACCATTGCAAAGGTTTTTTACTGGGGCAAGGGAGGGCTCCCCGCTGTGCAACTGGGGATGTCCCCCAGTTACACAGTGACCGGGGTTACCGTGCCGACTGGAGCAACAGTGCTCGACACGTCCGCGTGACATACCTCCATGAAGGTATGTAATAGTCGAAGCCACCGGTGACTCAGGGCACCAGTGTCAGCTCCCAGATGGCGGACGACCGCGAACCGCGCTCCGCCAGGTACGGCGCGCCTGTCTCCCCCGGCCGGACGAACCGCCGCCGGTGACCCCGACGTCCGCCCGCCGGACATCGCACTCCCCGATCACCCCACGGATCCCGAGCTTTCGAAGGAACCTGATGAAATTCGGAAACGACCTGCGGATCAAGACCGCGACCTCGTGGTTCCCACCGGATCACGAGACCGTCGAGGACGCCATCGCGGCGGGCAAGCTGGACGCCCCGGTCGCGGAGAAGATCGGAGTCACCCAACTGCCGGTCTCGGCCCGGCTGTCCGCTCCCGAGATGGCGGCAGCGGCCGCCCGCGACGCGATGGACCGGGCCGGCTGGAGCCCCTCCAAGGTGGGCCTCGTCCTGCACACCTGGATCTACCACCAAGGCCATGACATGTGGTCGCCACCGCACTTCGTGGCGAACGAGGTGGGTGCCTCCCAGGCCCTCGCGTACGGCGTCTACCAGGGCTGCAACGGTGGTGCGCTCGCCCTCCAGCTGGCCGCGACCCAACTGGCCGCCGAGCCCGGGCTCGGCGGTGCGCTCATCACCACCGGCGACCGTTTCGAGCCTCCCGGCTTCCGCCGTTGGGCCTGCGACTACGGCTTGGGCTACGGCGACGCGGGGACCGCGGTGCTGCTGCACCACGGCGACGCGGAACCCGACGACTACGCGCTGGTGTCCCTGGCCACCGCGACCGCCGCCGAGCTCGAGCTGATGCTCCGGCACGGCGACGACTTCAGCGCCGCGCCCTTGATGCACAACGACTACATCGACCTTCGCCGTCCCAAGAAGTCCTACATGGCCGAGCACGGCAAGGAGCGGTTCAGCGAGATCGCCGGCCGGCTGATCCGGAAAGTGATCGTGGACAGCGTGCGCGACGCGGGGTTGCGGCTCGACGATCCGCGGATCAAGTACATCGCGCTGCCGCGGCTCGGAGTGAGCGTGCTGGACTCCATCTACGCGCCGGTCCTGGACGAGGTGCTGAAGGCGGAGGCGCTGCGGTTCGGCACGGCCACCGGCCACCT
The DNA here is from genome assembly GCF_053596375.1 of Streptomyces sp. NPDC001709. NCBI lineage: Bacteria > Bacillati > Actinomycetota > Actinomycetes > Kitasatosporales > Streptomycetaceae > Streptomyces > Streptomyces sp. NPDC001709. The sequence continues at coordinate 22,874 of NZ_JBSFGB010000010.1, forward strand.
GGGCTGCGGGGACTTCCTCGCGAACCTGGCCGACCTGCGTGATCACGCCTCGCTCCAGCCGGGCGACTACGCGCTGGTGATCGGCGGCGGGGCGGCCTGGACCTGGGCCTGCGCCGTCGTGCAGGTGCCGGAGGAGGGGGTCTGATGGGCCTGGGAATCCTCGGCCTGGGCGGCCATGTGCCGCCGGTGGTCATCGACAACGCGCAGGTCGCCGAGTGGGCGGGCGTGGACGAGAGCTGGCTCGTCGAGCGGACCGGCATCCTGGAACGCAGGTACCGGGAGCCCGGTACCACCACCTCCGACCTCGCGCTGCACGCGGCCCGTGAGGCACTGGCCGTACGGCCCGAGGCGGCGGACCGGCTCGGGCTGATCGTGGTGGCCACCTCGACGCCGGACCAGCCGCAGCCTTCCACCGGGGCGATCCTGCAGAACAAGCTCGGCCTGTCCGACGTCCCGGCATTCGACGTCAACGCGGTGTGCTCCGGCTTCCTGTACGCACTGGCGGTCGCCGACTCGATGGTGTCGGCGCGGCAGTCCCGGCGGGGCGGCGACTACGCCCTGGTGGTCGGTACGGACATCTACTCCTCGTTGATGAACCGCACCGACCCGCGCACCGTCAGCCTGTTCGGCGACGGGGCCGGGGCGGTGCTGCTCGGTCCGGTGCCCGAGGAGTACGGCGTACTGGGCTGGCGGCTGGCCACCCACGGAGAGCACCGCGACCTGGTCGAGGTACCCGCAGGCGGCACCCGCACACCGCTGGACGCCGAGGCTCGGGAGGCGGGCGGGCACCTGTTCCGGATGCAGGGCCGTGCGGTACGCGACTACGCGCTCCACACCCTCCCCAAGGTGATCGGCGGGGCGCTCGACTCGGCCGGGCTCCGCCTCGAGGAGGTGGACCGCCTCATCCTGCACCAGGCCAACACCCGCCTGGTGGAGGCGTGTTGCCGCGAACTCGGCGTCGACCCCGCCCGGGTACCGCTCACCGCACCGCACTTCGGCAACACCGCCGCGGCCTCCATCCCGCTCACCCTGCGCGCGGAGCACGAACGCCGGCCCTTCCGGCGGGGCGAGCGCCTGCTGCTGGCCGGAGTGGGCGGTGGCATGACCGCGGGGGCCGTCGTCGTCCGCTGGTACTGAGCCGGCCGGACAGCTGCTGAAAACCATGCAAACGCAGTGGAAGGAGACATACATGCCGACGGCAACTGCGGCGGGGCACCGCGGCTACGAGCTGTGGGATCCGATGCCTGACGAAGTGCGAGAGGGCGCCAGGCGGTTCGCGAGCGTGCAGGCGCTCAACGAGCTGGTGGGCGTGTTGCAGTACGTCGAGTGGCTGGACCGCGCGCCCAGCCACACCAGGCGGCAGATGCTCATGGCCAAGATCCAGGACGAGGTCGGTCACGGGCATGCGGTCGCGCGTGTCGCCGAAGACCTGGGCATGCCGCGCGAACAGATCTTCCTCGACTACCTAGAGGGCCGCACGAAACTGCACAACATCTTCCACTTCTCCTTCGCGACCTGGGAGGAGCTCGGCGCCGGGCTGCTCCTGACGAACTCGGCGGCGATCTGCCAGTTCCAGTCCCTGGCCAAGGGCGTGTACCTGCCCTACGCCCGGGCGCTGCGCAAGGTCGAACGCGAGGAGTCCTTCCACTACCAGCACGCCTTGGACCTGACGCACGAGGTCATGACACACGGCGACGCCGAGCAGCGCCGTCGGGTGCAGGAGGCGTTCGAGCTGTGGCTGCCCCGCCTGCTCGTCTACCTGGGGCCGCCCGACACCGACACCCTGCATGCCAACCGCATGTGGCAACTCGGCATGAAGCCGGACAGCAACGACGCGGTGCGCCAGAAATGGCTGAACAAGATCATTCCAGTCTTTCGGAAGCTCGGCGTGCAGGTGGACCCCGCGTTGGTCCGCCAGGCGCCCACGGGCGAGTGGGAGTTCGCGATGGCCGACTGGGCCGAGGTGAAGAAGTTGATCGCAAACGGCGGACCGTCGTCGCAGCGGCGCCTCGACTGGGTGCGCCGCTCCCTGGACCGCAATGCGCACTACCGGCGCGCGCTGCAGGGGGTGGCGTAAATGCCGCACGCCCCGACCGACGCCGACGTCTACGAGGTGTTCGCGCAGAGCGGCTCCACCATGGCGCTCAGCCATGTCGGCTCCATCGTCTCGCCGCGCCGGGACGCCGCCTGGTACCTGGCCAAGGAGGCCTATGGGCGGCGCGACGACCTCGCCAAGCTCTGGGTGGTCCGCCGCACCGACATGATCGTCTCCAGCGCGGAGGACCGGGACCTCCTCGCCGCCAAGACGCGGATGCCGCACCGCCAGCCCGGCTTCCCCACCGCACGCCGCCGCGACCGCTCCGCCCCGCCTGCTGTCGCCTCCACGCCGGAGCGTCATGACATCGCCCTGTCCGAGCGCGGCGACGACATGCTCGGGGCCGGCGAGTCCGAACTCCGCGACCTGTGGCTGGCGCTCGCCGACGACCTGTTCGTCCTGGGCAACAGGCTCGGCGATCGCATCTGCGACTACATCGACGTGGAGGAGGCGCTGGCGGTCGGCTCGATCGGACAGGAGGCGCTGGCGCACGCCGGGACGATCCTGATGCTGTGCGGCTTCGACCAGCCCGCTGTCGACGCCCGCTTCTTCGACCGGGCGCAGGCGCAGTGGCAGGTGTCGCACGCCATCGAGCGCCTCACCGACTGGCCGTCCACCGTGGCCTGCGGTCTCGTCATCGCCGCGGCCGTCACCGTACTGGCCGAGCAGACCGCAGGGGCCGCGCCCGGCGCGGCGCAGCTGCCCGCGATCACCGCCATCCGCGATGAGCAGCGGGTCCACCTGGACCACTGGCGGCGGTGGGCGCAGGCGCTGACCGCCTGGCCCGAGACCCGGGCGGAGTTCGCGCGTGCCTACGCCGAAGTGACCGAGTGCGCCGGCGACATGTTCGGCGCCACGGCGCAGGGCGCGCTTCCCGGTGATCCGGCTCTGGCCGCAACACTGCACGCGCGTCTCGCCGCGCTGGTCAGCGACAACGGCGGGCCCGGAGCGCGGCTGCCGGAGCGCCCGCTGACGCGGACCGCGGGGTTGGGCGGGAGCGCACTGGCCGACTCCCTCGCCCGCGGCCGCGTGGTCCGTGACGACTACGCCCCGGGGGTGTTCAGTTGAATCCCGACCAGCTCGCCGACGTGGTCGCCGGCGTGAGCGACCCGGAGATCGACGTGGGCCTGCGCGACCTCGGGGTGCTGCGCTCGGTGTCGTTGACCGGCGACCGGATCCAGGTCCGCCTGACCCCCACCCGGCTCGGCTGCCCCGCCCTCGGTGAGATCGCCCGGCGGGTGCGGTCCGCGCTCGACGACGCGGCTCCGGGACACGACATCGAGATCGTGTGGGAGCGCGGCGCGTGGCAGCCCGAAGCGGTCACCGCCGTCGGCCGGGAGGCGCTGCGCAAGGGCGGCTACCAGGTGGCGGGGGCTGCTCCCCGGTGTCCCTACTGCGGCAGCGACGACGTCGCGCGAGCCGCCCGCTTCGGCGGGGCGGTGTGCAAGGTCCCCTACGACTGCCGTGGCTGCGGCTCGCTCTTCGATGTGATCGGGACGGCCGGCTGCACCGCCACCGCCCTGCTCCCCATACCGGCCTTCGGGCAAGGAGGATCGTGATGCGACTCAGCGGGAAGACCGCCGTGATCACCGGGGGCTCCCGGGGCCTCGGCCGGGCGATCGCGGAACGCTACCTGAAGGAAGGGGCACGGGTGGTCTGCGCCGCCCGCAACCCCTATGACATCAAGGAAGTTCTCGACCTCGCTCCCGAGCGCAGCGCCTACGTCCAGGTCGACGTCACCAGTCACCATTCGGTTGCCGCGCTGATGGCCGAGACCGCCGAACTCTTCGGCGGCATCGACATCCTGGTGGCCAACGCCGGCGTGAGCCGGGACGGGAAGGTGGACCGGCTGCCGGTCGCCGACTGGCAGGACATGGTGGCCACCAACCTGACCGGGGTCTTCCTCTGTACCCAGGCCGCCGTCCCCTACCTGGAACGCAGCGAGGGCGGCCGGATCGTCAACGTCTCCTCCAGCATGGCGACCCGGGTCGCGATCGGGGCCGCCGGATACTGCGCCACCAAAGCCGCGGTGGAGATGTTCACCAAGGTCAGCGCGATCGAGCTCGCCTCCCGCGGCATCCTCGTCAACTCGCTGGCCCCGGGGATCCTCGACGAGGGGATGGGCCAGCAGCTCACCACCAACGACCGGGTCTGGTCGCGCTACAAGACCAGGCTGGCCCTCGGCCGGCCCGGTGATGCCGACGAGGCCGCCGACGCGGCGGTCTTCCTGGCCGGTCCCGAGTCCTCCTACGTCAACGGCCACGTCCTGGAAGTGAACGGGGGCCTGCTGTGGTCATGACGAGCGTCCCCGAGGCGGGGCACCCCGCCGCACGGCTGGACATCGACGGAGCGGTGGGCATCCTCCGCCTCGACCGGCGGCCGCTGAACGTGCTCGACCGTGCGGCACAGGTCGCGTTGCACCGCGCCGCCGATCAGGCCGCAACCGACGAGCGGGTCCGCGCGGTGGTCGTGCACGGCGGACCCACCGCCTTCTCGGCGGGGGCCGACATCAAGGAAATGGCCGCGATGACGCACGCCGAGATGGTCGGGCACGCGGCCGTGCTCCAGGCCGCCTTCGACGCGGTTGCCGCCATCCCCAAGCCCGTCGTGGCCGCGATCAACGGGCCCGCTCTCGGCGGCGGCTGCGAGCTGGCCCTGACCGCCGACGTGCGCATCTGCGGCAGCGAGGCCCGGCTCGGGCTCCCCGAAATCCTGCTCGGCGTCATCCCGGGAGCGGGCGGCACCCAGCGGCTGCCCCGGCTGATCGGTCCGGCCAAGGCCAAGGAGCTGATCTTCACCGGGCGCCAGGTGGGCGCGGCCGAGGCACTGGAGATCGGCCTGGTGGACCACGTCGAGCCGACCGACCAGGTACTGGACAGCGCACTGCGATGGGCGCGCCGCTTCGAGGCGGGACCGGCACTGGCCCTGCACGCCGCGAAGACCGCCATCGACCGGGGCCTGGCGACCGATCTGGCCGCCGGCCTGGCAATCGAACGGACGGCGTTCGCCGGACTGTTCGGCACCGAGGACCGCATGACCGGCATGCAGCGGTTCATCACCGACGGCCCTGGCCACGCACGCTTCACCGGGAGGTAATCACCATGCGTACAGCGACCGACGAGTTTCGACGCGCCCGCGACCACCTGCTGGATTCCTACGGTGACCTGCCGCGTGCCCGGGCCTTTCCCAGGCCCGCGATCGGGGAGACCTTCAGCTGGGTCGCGGACTGGTTCGATGTCATCGCCGACAAGAACCACGCCACCGCGCTGCGCGTGGTCGACCTGGACAAGCAGGGCGCGATCGTCGCCGACACCGCACTGAGTTTCGCCGAACTGGCCGAGCGCTCCCGGCGGGTCGCCCGATGGCTGCAGTCGGCCGGCGTACGGCGCGGGGACCGCATCCTGCTGATGCTCGGCAACCGGGTGGAACTGTGGGAGTCCGTGCTGGCCGCGTTCCGCCTGGGCTGCACGGTGATCCCCACGGCCGTCCAGCTCACGCCCGCCGACCTGGCCGACCGGCTGGAACGCGGCGGGGTGGGACATGTCATCGCCGAGGCCGACCTCACCCCCAAGCTGGAGGAACTGCACGGCGGCTGGACGCGCATCGCCGTCGGGGGCCCGGTTCCGGGCTGGCGGGACTACCAGCAGGCCTACGCCGCCGAGCCGCTCCAAGACGCGGTACTGACGCGGCCCGAGGACCTGTCGCTCATCTACTTCACCTCGGGCACGACCTCCCTCCCCAAGATGGTCGGGCACACGAGCGTGAGTTATCCGATCGGCCACCTGTCGACCATGTACTGGCTCGGCCTGCGCCCCGGCGACGTGCACCTCAACATCTCCTCGCCCGGCTGGGGCAAGTGGGCCTGGAGCAACCTGTTCTCCCCCTGGAACGCACAGGCGACGGTGATGGTCGTCAACCAGCCGAGGTTCGCGGCGCGTCCGCTGCTGGAGATGATGTCGCGCTACGCGGTGACCACCTTCTGCGCGCCGCCCACCGTCTGGCGGAGCCTGCTCCAGGAAGACCTCACGCGGTTGCCGATATCGCTGCGCGAGGCGGTGGCCGCTGGGGAGCCGTTGAACTCGGAGGTGGTGCGCCGGATCCGCGAGGCGTGGGGGGTGACGGTACGGGACGGCTACGGGCAGACCGAGACCACCGCCTCGATCGGGAACCCGCCGGGGATGCCGAACGCGGATGGGACTCTGGGCTGGGCGATGCCTGGCTACGAGGTGACGCTGCTCGACCCGCACACCGGCACCCCCGTCCGGGGCACCTCCGCACAGGGCGAGATCTGCCTGCCGCTCGCCGCCCGGCCGCTCGGCTTGATGAGCGGGTATCTGGGCGACGCCGAGGCGACCGCCCGCTGCACGCGCGACGGCTACTACCGCACCGGTGACTTCGCCACCCGTGACGCCGACGGCCGCTTCACCTACCTGGGGCGCGGCGACGACGTCTTCAAGGCATCCGACTACCGGATATCCCCCTTCGAGCTGGAGAGCGTGCTGTTGCAGCACCCGGCCGTCCAGGAGGCCGCCGTGGTGCCCTCACCCGAACCGCTGCGCCTGGCCGTGCCCAAGGCGTACGTGGCGCTCGCCGCCGGCTACCAGCCGGAAGCGAAGACCGCACAGCACATCCTCGCGCACGCCCGCGAACACCTCGCACCGTACAAGCGCATCCGCCGCATCGAGTTCGCCGAGCTGCCCAAGACCACCGTCTCCGGCAAGACCCAGCGCGCCGAGCTACGGAGGAGGGAGGCACAGCGGGAGGCGCGATCGGCGCAGGAATGGTGGGAGGAGGACTTCCAGAATTAGCTTCCCGATTCGGCGGCGGATCCCGCGGGCTGTGCAACTGGCGCACCTCCCAGGTGCACAGCCCGCTGACCCGTCGCCCTGATCTTGCCAGGAATCCGGACTATTCCATGGAGACGAAATGAAGGCCGTCACCATAAGCAATGATCAGCGTAGAAGAGCCGTATTGAGCAGTCTCATCGGGAACAGCATCGAGTTCTACGAATTCCTCATCTACGGTTCGTTCTCGTCGCTCTACTTCAACAAACTGTTCTTCCCTTCGTTCAACGCCGCCACCGGCACCCTGCTGTCACTGTCGACGTTCGCGGTCGCCTTTGCGGGAAGGCCGCTCGGCGCCGTTGTCTTCGGGCACTTCGGAGATCGGATCGGCCGTAAGACGACGCTGATCACCACGCTCACGGTGATGGGGGGCGCGACGGTCCTGATAGGTCTGCTCCCCACCTACAAGACCATCGGTGTCGCCGCTCCGATACTGCTGACAACCCTCCGGTTCATCCAGGGATTCTCACTCGGCGGAGAGTCGAGCGGCGGATTCCTGATGGCGCTGGAGAGCGCCCAGCCGAACCGGCGGGGCCTGCTCACCGGCATCGTCGGCACCGGTAACGCCTGGGGACTGCTGCTGGCCAACGGCGCCCTCCTCCTCGTCACCGCGCTTCCGGACCGGCAGGTGCTGTCGTGGGGATGGCGACTGCCGTTCGTCTTCAGCGCCGTGCTCGTGGGCGTCGCGCTGCACGTCCGGCTGCGGCTCGCGGAAACACCCGAGTTCGAGCAGGTGAAGGCCGCGGGCGTGGTCAGGAGCAGGCCGACGTTCGACGTCGTGGTGCGGCACGGTCTGATCACCTTGTGCGCCTCGCTGTCGGCGCTTCCGATGTTCCTGGTGTTCTACCTGGGGTCGGTCTTCTCGCTCAAATACGCCGCGACCATCAACGTCGGCCGGTCCGTGATGCTGGTGCTGCTCGTCGGATCGTGCGTCTTCCTGATCGTCGCCATGCCGTTCTCCGGCTGGCTGGGTGACCGGTACCACCGCAAGACGCTCTTCGTCGGCGGCATCGTCGTCATGACGGTGGCCCCGTTCGCCTGGTTCCCGCTGCTGGACAGCGGATCCTTCCCGCTGATGGCTCTCGGATTCCTGCTGCTGTTCGCCGGGTTCGCCGCGAACTACGGCGTACAGGGGGCATTCTATCCACGGCTTTTCCCCACGGCTCTGCGGTATTCCGGAATGTCCATCAGCTACAACGTGGGGGGATTGCTCGGTGGCGCCGTCAGCCCGATCATCGCCACGTCACTGCTCGGCACGTTCCACAGCTGGACGCCGATCGCCGTCTATATGGCGGCCGCCGGCCTGATCGCGCTGGTCGCTTCGGCATTCCTACGGGAACGCTCCGACAGCACGGCCGCACAGCGCACCGCCGAACCGACGGCAACGGTCACGTCCCCCGAAATCACGACCGTCAGAAGCTAGTTCGAGAATCCTGGCCCCATTCCATGCAATTTCCAGTGAGGGAGTATCGCATGTCGTCCTCGTCCGTTCTCAGGTGTCCCGTTCTCGATCCCACAGGCTCCACGATGCACGCCGAGGCTGCCGCGTTGCGCACCGAGGGGCCGGCGGTACTGGTGGAGCTTCCAGGGCCCGTCCGCGCCTGGGCGGTCACCCGGCACAGCGTCGTCCAGGCGTTGACCAACGACCCGCGCGTCTCGCGTGACATCCGCCGGCACTGGGAGGGCCTGGCCGATATGCCCGAGGGCTGGTCGCTTGCTCCCATCGCCTTGCAGCAGAGCTTCTTCAACGCCTACGGCGATGAGCACCGCAGGTCCCGGCGCCGCGTCGCCCCCACGTTCTCGCCGCGGCAGGTCGAAAAGATGCGTCCGCAGGTCCAGGCGACCGCGGACCGCCTGGTCGAAGCGCTGGCCGCGCTGCCCCCCGGGGCCAGCGCGGATGTGCGCAAGGACCTGGCACTGCCGCTGACCATCACCGTCATCTGCGATCTGTTCGGCGTCCCCGATCACCTGCGCACAAGGATCGGCACCGGGATCGACGCCGTTCTGGATTCCTCGCTCGACCCGGAACACGCGCTGGCCGCCCACAACGAACTGTACGAGCGGCTTGGCGAGTTGCTGCGGTACAAGAGGGAGCATCCGGCCGCCGATCTGACCAGCGACCTGCTCCTGCCGTCGGAGACCGATGAGGAGGCGATGCCGGATCCCGTGCTGCTCGGCACCCTCTTCCTCATGATCGGCGCCGGTTACGAGACCACCGTCAACCTCATCACCAGTGCCGTCCAAGCCCTGCTCACCCACCCCGAAAACCTCACCCGGGTCCAGGAGGGAACCATCAGCTGGCAGGACATCATCGAGGAGACGCTACGGATCGAGGGGCCGGTCATGCACATCCCCCTGCGCTGCGCCCTTGAGGACATCGACCTCGGCGAAGGCGTCGTCATCCGCAAGGGCGATGCGATCACCCTCGGCTTCGCCGCCGCCGGACGCGACCCGGAACTTCACCCGCACTGCCCGGAACGCTTCGACCCCACACGGGCCAGCAAAGAACACCTCGCGTTCGGCCACGGACCCCACTTCTGCCTCGGCGCACACCTCGCCCGCCTGGAAGCGGACATCGCCCTGACCACGCTGTTCACACGCCTCCCCGATCTCGCCCTCGCCCACCCCGGACAAGAACCCGCACGCCTGACATCGTTCATCATCAACGGCCCCGTGGGCCTGGAGGTCATCCCCCACCCGGCATGACGGCCTGGAACACGACTGCCGGCGGCAGGGGAGCCCCTGCCGCCGGCAGTCGTATGTCATGCAGAGAGCGAGCCCGCGTGGTGCTGCGGGCTCGCTCCCCGGTCACGACGTGCTCGCCGCACGCCCGGTGGATACGCTCAGGTCCACAGTCGGCCGATGGCCATGGGCGAACGGTGGCGGAGGGTGTTGTCCATCTGGATGTGCCGGGCGACGCACTCGGCCTGGTTGCGCGTGGCGGCGATGAGCAGCGGCATCACGGACCCGCCCTCGGGCAGACCGGCGTAGTACAGACCCGGCAACGTGCCCAGTCCCCTGCGATGCACCGGCATGCCGCCCTCGTCGAGGGCCTTGGCGGGCAGAATCCCGTAGTCGGGCACGAAACCCGTGGCCCAGATGATCGTCGTGATGTTGTTGGCGACCAGATCCAACGTGCTGCCGTAGTCCGCGATGAGCGAGGGGTCGTACTCGGGTGCGGGATCCGCCTCGGGAACGACCAGCCCTTGCCGCTCGATCGCCGCGTCGATGGCCTTCAGCAGCTCGCTCTCCTTGTGGGCGGCCGCCTGCGCCACGGCACGGACGTTGTCCTCCAGCCGCAGCACACCGCCCAGCGCACCGCGGACGGAGCCGACGAGCGTGACACCCTTCGCGGCCAGGATCGGCAGGCTCAGGTCCTGGCCGCCGTCCTTTCCGCTGAGCACCGAAACGCCCGGCAGCACGGGAGAGTCACCGCGTCCGCCCGACGCGGTCTCAAGGTTCCCTTCCGGCAGCAGCAGTTGCAGCCAGTCGAGGATCTGCGCGCCACGGTAGCGCCGGGGCGCGGTCTTGTGCCCGCCGACCGCGAGATACACGTCCCGGCCGGCTTCGCAGAGGTCTTCCGCGATCTGCTGGCCGCTGTTGCCCGCGCCCACGACGAGAACCGCGCCGCTCGGCAGGGACTCCGGGTTGCGGTAATAACGCGTGTGCAGCTGTGTGACCGAGAGGTCCACCCCCGCGGCCACCTCCGGAATGCGTGGCGAGGAGTACCCGCCCAACGCCGCGACGACGTTGCGGGCTTCGACGGCCTCTCCGCTGTCCAGGTGGACGCGGAAGCGCGCATCCTCGTGCGACGCCCCGTCGATCGGGGACTCGACCATCCGGACGCTGGTGTGCTCGCGGACCTGAATGCCCGTCGCGGCCACGTAGCACCGGAGACGTTCGGCCACCTCGCGGGCCGGCATATAGCCTTCGGGGTCATCACCGTCGTACGGCCAGTCCGGGAAGGCGACCGTCCTGTTCGGTGTGTTGACGCGCAGGCTGTCCCAGCGCTCGTTGGCCCAGGCCTGGCCGATCTCGCCACGCTCGATCACCAACGCCTGGTAGCCCAGCCGGGAAAGCGCGCCCGCGACCGAGCATCCCTGCTGGCCGCCGCCTATGACGACTGTCTCGGCGAACTCCGTTCCCATCCGCTCATCCCTCCGTTCGTCCGGGGCAGCACGACGACCTTCCCGGTGGCCTGGTCGTTCTCCATGTGCCGGTGCGCCTCGACGATGTCTTCGAGGTCGAAGACCCGGTCGACGTTGGGCCGGTAGACACCGTCCTGGACCTCGTCGACGACCCGCTGCAGCACCGGCGCACCGGCGGCGCCCTTGAGGCTGTCGCTGTGGAAGGCCGTGAGCTTGGTGCCGGGCGGGATCATCGCGATCGGTTCGAACTCCTTGATGAGCCAGCCGCTGAGCGAGCCGGACACGCACACCGTCCCGCCGCGGCGGACCAGCTTCAGCGAGTCCGGCACCGTGCTCGTGCCGATCAGGTCCAGGACGTAGTCCGGGCCGTCGGGCCAGATCTTGCGCACGATGTCCGCCGGCGACCCCCCGTCGTCCAGGAGCACGTGGTCGACGCCGACCGCGCTCAAGGCGTCCGCCTTCTCCCGGCGCCGGGTCGTGGCCGCGGTCTCGATGCCGTGGGCGGACGCGATCGAAGCCGCCGCCATGCCGACCGACGAGGTCCCGCCGCGGATCAGCAGGCGGCCGGGTCCGCCCGGCACCACGCCCAGCGCGTCCAGCGAGCCCTGCGCGGTCAGATACGTCTCCGGCAGCGCGGCCAGCACGTCCCAGGGCAGCGTGGTGCAGACCGGCATGAGCAGCGAGTTCGGCAGCAGCGCGTACTCCGCGTACCCGCCGTCGAACTCGCGTCCCATCTCCCCCATCACGGCCGCGACGGTCTGGCCGACGGGCAGCGCGGCATCGGTCGAGGCCGCCACCGTTCCCACGCACTCGATCCCGAGCACCCGGGGGAATTGCACGTTCGGCGAATGCCCCTGACGGGTCCTCAGCTCGGACCGGTTCAGGCCCGCGCCCTCCACCCGGACCAGGCTCCAGCCCTCGCGGACCCCGGGCACCGGCAGCTCGCGGATCTCCAGTACCTCCGGGCCACCCGCCTGGACGCAGACCGCTGCCCGCATTGTCGTGCTCACTTCGGTTCAGCCTCCGGTGACGACTTCGAGCGACGGTGCCCAGCGCGGAATCTCGCCGCGGCCGGAGGGCAGTCGCAGGCTGCGGGCGTAGCTGTACTCCTGCAGCGTCTCGATGGCGTGCTCGCGGCCGTATCCGCTGGCACCCACACCGCCGAACGGGGTACCGGTGAACGAGCGGTTGTAGTGGTTGACGAACACGATGCCCACGCGCAGCTCCCGGCTGAACCGCATGGCGCGCTCGGTGTCGCGGGTGAACACACCGGCGACCAGGCCGAACTCGGTGCCGTTGGCGATGCGGACCGCCTCGGCCTCGTCGCGGAACGGGATCACGCAGACGACGGGGCCGAAGATCTCCTCCGTGGCGATGCGCATGTCCGGGGTGACGCCGGTGAACAGTGTGGGCGGGACGAAGTAGCCGTCCGCCAGCTCAGGGTCGGTGGGCAGCGCCGCCTGGGCCGCGATCGTGGCGCCTTCGCGGACGCCGAGGTCGAGGTAGTCCAGCACGCGCTGCCGCTGCGCCGGGGTCACCAGCGGTCCGACGTGCGTGTCCGCGTCCGCGCCGTGGCCGACCTTCAGCCGGCCCACGGCAGCCGTGAGTCGCCGGACGACCTCCTCGTAGCGGTCGACGTGGACCAGCACGCGCGAGGCGGCGGTGCAGGCCTCGCCCTGGTTGAAGTAGCCGCCTTCCACCGCCCACGGCACGGCCGAGTCGAGGTCCGCGTCCTCGAAGATCACCAGGGCGTTCTTGCCGCCGAGCTCCAGCAGAGTCGGCGTCAGGTTCTCCGCGGCCGTGCGGATCACGGCCTGGCCCGTGGTGGGCGCGCCGGTGAAGGAGACCTTGCCCACGAGCTTGTGTCCGGCGAGCTGCGCGCCGACCGCACCGGCACCGGGCACGATGTGCACGACGTCGTCCGGGAGGATGGACTGGGCCAGCTCGGCGACCCGCATCACGGACAGCGGCGCCTGCTCCGGCGGCTTGATGACCACGGCGTTGCCGGCCGCGAGCGCGGGGGCGAGCTTGCCGGCGGTGTGCAGCGGGGGCCAGTTGAACGGAATGATGGCGCCGATGACCCCGAAGGGCTCGCGCAGCGTGATGTCCAGCATGCTGCCCGAGTCACGCGCCTGGCTCGGGATCGCCTCGCACAGGCCGGCGAAGAGCTCGAAGATGGTGGGTGCGCCTTCGAGGTCGAAGTTCCGCGCCTGGGTGAAGGGCTTGCCGTTGTCGCTGGACTCGAGCGCCGCGATGTCGTCGGCGTTCTCGCGGATCGCCTGGGCGACCTTCCACAGCCACTTGCCGCGCTCCCGCGGCGTGCGGGCCTTCCACGCGAAGTGCGCCTCGTGCGCGGCGCGGACCGCCTGGTCCACCTGCTCCGCGCCCGCGCCCTGAATGACCGCCAGCGGCTTGCCGGTCGCTGGATTGTGCACGGTGAACCGGTCCGCCTCGTCCGGCGAGGACCAGCGCGTCCGCAGGAGCTGAGCGGTATCGAACGTCGTAGTCATGACATCCTCTGTTTCAGCACCGAGGCGATCCGCTCGGCGATCACGATGGTCGGAACATTGGTGGCGACGCGCGGCATCGCCGGGAACACCGAGGCGTCCGCGACGGTGAGTCCCTCGACGCCGTACACGGCGCCGTCGGTGTCGACGACGGAGTGCGGATCACGGTGCGGACCCATCCGCATCGTGGAACTGCCGTGGTTGTAGTGCGCCGGTGCCCGCCGGATCGCGTCCGCCAGCTCCTCGTCGCTCACGCCGGGACCCGGCACCCGCTCGTCCACCAGCAGGTCGGCGAGCGGTTGGGTGCGCGCGATCCTGCGGGCGATACGCACGGCGTCGGCGACCCGTTCGGCGTCGTCGGCGACCGTGTAGAGCCCGAGATCGATGGTCGGCGCGTCCTCGGGGTCGCGTGAGGCGAGTCGCACGGTGCCCCGCGAACGGGGCTGGACGCAGGAGACGAAGAAGACCATGTCCCAGCCGGTCGGGTGGTTCTCGACCGGCGGGACGATCATGGCGGGCAGACTCTCGGTCGGCACCGCCGCCGACGGCAGGATCTGCACGTCGTAGTCCGGCTCGCCCGGTCCCGTGGCAACGCTGAGCACGCTGCCGAACATCTGCCGCGCTGGATCCTGCGGCGGCTTGGCGACGTGGATGTTCCAGAAGGCGGGGTGTTCGGTGAGGTTGCGCCCCACGCCCGGGAGCTCGGCCAGCACGTCGATTCCGTGTGACGCGAGCTCGGCGCGGTCTCCGATGCCCGAACGCATGGCGATGACCGGGGTGTTGTGGGCGCCGGCGCTCAGCACGACGTGCCCCGCGCCGATCTCCTCCCCCGAGGCGAGCCGGACCCCGCGGGCCCGGTTGCCCCGGAAGAGCACCCGGTCGACCAGCGCGTTGCCGCGCACCTCCAGGTTCGGCCGGTGGCGGACCGGGTTGAGGTAGCCGATGGCCGTGCTCAGCCGCACGCCGTCGGCCGCGCTGAGCGGAGTGTGCGCGAAGCCCGGCGCGCCCGGCGCGTTGAAGTCGTCGACTCTCGGATATCCGAGCCGTGCGCTCGCCTCTCCCATCGCCGCGACGTGCGGACCCAGGTCCGCCGCCGCGCTCAGGGTGATGCGGTACGGCCCGTCGAGGCCGTGGAACTTCTCCTCGCCGTAGGGGTAGTGCTCCATCTTCTTGTAGAAGGGGAGCATCTGCGGGTAGCCCCATGCGGGCCCGGCCAGGTCCGCCCATGCGTCATGATCGGACGGCCGGGCGCGCATCGCCACACAGACGTTGACGGAGGAGGATCCGCCGATGATCCGGCCGCGGGGAACCGGCACCTCGTTGCCGAACTCGTCCGGAACCGATCGATAGCCCCAGTCGTGCGTGTACGGCGCGTATGTCGCGTCGGCGATCTCCGCCGGCAGCTCCTCGATGGTCGCGAAATCGGGTCCGGCCTCGAGGAGCAGGACCGACAGCCGCGGACTCGCGCTCAACCGGTTGGCGAGGACGCAGCCGGCGGATCCGCCGCCGATCACGATGACGTCGTAGGTCGTCATGATCACTCCTCCCTTGTCCCGGGTCCTACACGTACCGGGGCCGGCCGACGATGAACCCGAGGAGCAGGTCCACGCCGAAGACCAAGGTGAGCATGACCATCGGAACGGTCCAGCCGCCCGCGGAGCTGTGCAGCACGCCGAACAGGAACGGACCGGCGGCGCCGATCAGGTAGCCGAAGCCCTGCGCCATGGCCGAGAGCCCGGCGGTGTCGGCCGCGGTACGGGTGCGCAGCGCGAACAGGCCGAGCGCGATGGGGAACACGCCCATGCCCGCTCCCCACAGGAGCGACCACAGCCACGGCATCGTCGTCGGCGAGATGAGCATGCCGAGCGTGCCGATGATCTCGAGGCCCACGAGCCCGACGATCCACCAGGACTGGCTGCGACTGCGCATCGCGAGCGGCACGACCACCATCGTGACCGGCAAGGCGGCCACGACCAGCAGACCGAGCAGCAGGCCCGATTCGTTCTTGCTGATGCCCGCGCCGGTGTACACGTCCGCGGCCCAGCCCATCAGGACGAAAGAGCCCGCCGCCTGCAGTCCGAAGAACCCGGTGATCAGCCAGGAGAGCGGGCTGCGCAGCAGCAGCTTGCGCTCCGGCTGCGCGACCGGGTTCGCGCCGCGCTGTTCGGTGCGGCGCGTCCCGGCGACCCAGACCAGCAGCGCGGCCACGGCCAGCAGCGACCACGCGGCCAGGGTGGCCCGCCAGCCGCCGAGCTGGTCCTCCAGCCACGGGGTCGCCGCGGCGCCCGCCGCGCCGCCGATCATCAGGGTCACGGTGTAGACCGTGGTCAGCAGCGGGATCCGCTGCGGGAACGCCTGCTTGATCACGACCGGGATGAGCACGTTGCCGATGGAGATGCCGGCCGCCGCGACGAACGTGCCGGCCAGCAGTACCCACGGGCCGCCCGCCACCCGCAGCAGCAGTCCGGCGGTGAGCACGACCAGACCGGCGCCGACCGCCCGGGCCAGGCCGAGCTTGCGGGCCACCAGCGGTGCCGCCGCGGCCGCGACGCCGAAGCAGAGGGTGGGCACCGCGGTCAGCACGCTCGCCCAGAGCTCGGAGGCGCCGAGCGACTTGCGCACCTGGTCGAGCAGCGGGCCGATGCTGGTGATCGCGGGACGCAGGTTCGCCGCTGCCAGGGCGACGCCCAGCAGCAGAAGCGGCGTCCCGACCAGGGCGGCGGCGTTCCTCTCGACCGCCACCGGTACGGCTTGTTGTTCCTGCGTAGTCACAGTGTTGCCTCCTGTACTTGTGAAACATCCCATTGCAGGTGGAGCTCATCGAATCCACGCGCGATCACCAGTCGCTCTCGGCTGCGCGAGCCCGCGGACCCCAGACGGAGTCCGGGGAGGCGGTCGAAGAGCAGTGGGATGGCGATCCGCAGCTGGAGCCGCGCCAGCGACGCGCCGAGGCATGCGTGGACGCCTCGGCCGAAGGCCAGCATGTGCCGGCCGGGCCTGGGCTTGATGGCGAACTCGTGCGGATCGGCGATGACGCGCTCATCCCGGTTCGCGGAGCCGAAGTGCACCATCACGCGGTCCCCGGGCCGCAGTTGCCTGCCGCCGAGTTCGGTCTCCTTCGTCACGGTGCGGAAGAGGCCCTGCACCGGGGACTCGAACCGCAGGATCTCCTCGACCATCGCGTCGGCCATTCCCGCGTCGTCGCGCAGTGCCGCGAGCTGACGCGGGTTCTCCAGCAGTGTCACCAGGCCGTTTCCGATGGCGCGGGTGACCGTGACATGGCCCGCGATGATCAGGTTCATCACGATCCGCATGAGTTCCACGGCGTCGAGGGAGTGCTCGTCGCCGGCACGGGCCAGGGACGCGATGAGCCCGCCGCCGCCGGTCTGCCGCGAGTCCCGCAGCAGCGCCAGCACATAGTGCTGCATGGCGACGACGTCGCGGGCCCACTCGACCCGCTCCTGCACCGGGCCCGTACCGACGGACAGTCTGAGCCAGTTGTGGCTCCACTGGCGCAGTCGCGGCACGTCCTTGGGCGGGACGCCGAGAATCTGCGCCATGACGGCCAGCGGCAGGGGCCACGCGTAGTCTTCGATGATGTCGGTCGAACCGGCGGCGGCGAACCGTTCGATCAGCTCCCCTGCGGTCGCCCTGATGAAGGGCTCCAGCTCGGCCACTCTCCTGGGCGTGAAGACCCGGTTGACCGCCAGGCGCAGCCGGGTGTGCTCCTCGCCGTCGCTCTCGGTCAGGTTCGGCGTCAGCGACCAGCCCTCGGCCAGGACCTGCTTGACCTCGTCGGATTCGGGGCCCGTGGTCGCCCGTACGGCGCTCTCCGAGGAATATGTCTCCGGGTCGTGGACCACGTGCATCACGTCGTCATGCCGGGTTACGACCCATACGTTCATCTCCCGGTCGTGGAGCACCGGGCACTCGTCGCGCATGCGCGCGTATGTCGGATAGGGGTCGGACAGTTGGCTGTCCGAGGTGGGATCGAATGTCGGCATGGTCATCGGGGATGCTCCGAACATGGCATTTCATCCGGCGATTTCATGGGGGATGCCCTGGGTTCAGTCGGCTACGGCCAGCGCGGGCACGGCCGCGCTCAGGTGTGTGCGATCGGTGGCCCACAGCCTGGTCGCGCCGTCGCGGCCGAGGCCCGCACGATCCGTCCCCGCGCTGTGGATCCGGGGCACGGCCGGCTCGGAGACAAAGGCGTCGTGCACGCTCTGGGTCGCCTCGGCCAGGCCGCTCTCCGCTGTCAGCACGCTGAGCTTGTTGGACGTGACGAGGAGATCCGTGCGCGCGGCGCCGACCGACCGCAGGGCGTCGAGCAACTGCAGCGGCGCGCCTGACTGTTGGCCGATTCCGAGCCCGACGACCGAGAGCCTTGCCAGGTTCGAGGTCCAGTGCACCTCGTCGAGGCGGGTTCCCCGGTCGGCGTCGGCCAGCAGCGCCCGCGCCTCTTCCACGCTCTCCGCGGGCAGCGTGATCGCGACGTCGCTGGCATCCTCGGTGCCGAGGTTGCCGTAGCGGCGCAGTTCGACCTCGATCTCGCGTTCGACAAGTCCCCTGAGAATGCGCACGGCGTGGTCCGCGGTGATCCGCCGCAGTACGCAGCGCACGAGGCCGGCGTAGCCGGCCACCCCGGCGATCGCGGGGACGTCGCCGGCCGGCGTCCAGGAGTCGCCGGACGTCGGCGCGGCGGCACGCCGGCGGTGTCCTACCCAGGTCTCCGGGCCGGAGGCGGTGCGGTTGGAGCGCACCTTCAGGTCGACGCCGTGGGTTCGTGCGTAGTCCACGGAGGACGAGGCGAGCACCTTCGCGCCGCTTACCGCGAGCTCGGCCATTTCCTCGTAGAGCAGGGTCGTGTGGCGCCGGGCGCCGGTGACCTTGCGGGGGTCGGCGGTGTAGACGCCGGCGACGTCGGTGACAATCTCGCAGTGGTCCGCGCCGAGTGCCGCGGCCAGGGCGACGCCGGTGGTGTCCGAGCCGCCGCGGCCCAGGGTGGTGCGGGCTCCTCCTTTGCCCGCCTCGCCCTGGAAGCCCGCGACGACGGGGACCATTCCCCTGCGGAGGTCTTCCTGCAGCCTCCGCGGATCCACTTGCTCGATCGTCGCCCGGCCGTGGCGGTGATCCGTGCGGATCCCCGCCTCGGCGCCGCTGAACGACCTGCTGGCGACGCCCTGGTGGTTCAGCACGATCGACAGCAGCGCGGCGGACGCGGCCTCGCCCGTGCACAGCAGGGCGTCCAGCTCCCGCGGTTCGGGATGGTCCGTCACCGCGGAGGCCAGGCGGAGCAGTTCGTCGGTGGCACCGCCCATGGCGGAGACGACCGCCACGACCTCGTGCCCGTTCGCCCGCGCCGCGCGGATCTGTCGCGCCGCTTCGATGACCTTCTCCGGTGTGGCGACCGAGGTTCCGCCGTACTTTTGCACAATGAGCGCCATCTCACGCACTCTCTTCCTTCAGAACTGGAGGATGGTGTCGAGCGCCGCAATGACCGGCCGCTTCCTCGGGCGACCACTTGAGCCGGCTCGGGCCTCTACTGCTCGTGGAGGAACTCGCGGATCGCATATCCCACGTGCCGCTGGTCGGTCATGGTGTGCCCGAGGATGACGTCGCCCTTGCGGAGCTCCGTGAAGTTGTGCACGCTGCCGCCCGGTCCGAGAGCCCGGACGTGCCAGTCGTCCTGGCCCACCATGTCCACGAGGGCCCCGCCGGCGGTGCGGGCCTCGATCCGCAGCATGGGACGGGATTCCATCTTGATCCGGCCGACCACCACCGTCCGCACGCTTCCGTCCGTGCTGACGGCGAGGATCTCCGACCCGCAGTGCAGCTCGGACAGGTACTGGGTGCGGTTCCCGGGCGTCAGGGTGTACGAGCTGAGGGCGGCCGCGTTCACGCGGAACGGGCGGGTCGGCATGTACGGCAGCGGGTGGGTCTCACTGCTGACCAGCATCAGGCCGGTCGAGTACGAGCCGACCAGGATGCCCTCGTTCGGCCTGAGGTGCGAGCAGGTGTCCACGCACACCCGGTCACCGAGCCCCAGATGCGTCAGCCCGACGATCTCCAGCTCTTCCAGGTGCAGCGACTCGGCCTCGCCCTGGCACACCCGCACCAGCTCGCTGGCGTCACCGACGCGCCGCGGGGTGAGCAGGACCGCGTCCGAGCCGCGCTCCAGGACACCGATGGTGACCTTCGCGTCCTCGACGTCCTCGACGACGGTGACGATCGAGCCCTTGGCCCGGTCGGCGGCCGCCAGCAGGATCTCCAGCGGGATCTTGCTGGGGTCCTGGCGGAACTCGACCAGGGTCAGCTCCGTCTCGTTCGCTATCTTGCAGGCGAGCTGGAGCGTGGGCTCGTCCAGCACGCGGATCATGACACCGGTGCGCAGGCCGGGCCGGATGCCCTCGAACTTCTCGGCGATGTCGTGGTCGGCGACCAGGATGTCCACCACGTCGACGAGCTGGTCGATCAGGGACGTCGGCGTCTCGCCGGTGACGACAGCGGCCTTCTGCAGGGTCGGGGGGACCTTGCCGGCCAGCTCGGGGTCGTCCAGCACGATGGTTCCGACGCCGATGTGGGTGCTTTCTTCGATGACGGCGGTGGCGAGTTCGGAGGCACAGCCACGGAGATCGATCCACGCGGATTTCATCTTCACACCTTTTGTCGTTGGGTGATTTCTTGTCAGGCCACGGTCGCCGGCGACAGGGCCAGGTCCAGAGCTGTCAGGGGCTCGCTCGACCGGAGTCCGATGTGGACTCGCTCGGCGACCGACCGGGCCAGCCTGCCGGGGTCCGGCGAGCGGAAGACATTGCGCCCGACCGCGACCCCGAGCACGCCGGACTCCATCGTGCTGTCGATCAGGTCGAGGAATTTCTCGGTGTCTCCGACCACGCCGCCGCCGGCGGTCACGACCGGGATCGGGCTCGCCTCGACGACCTCGCGCATCGTCACGGGCGAACCGGTGTACGGGAGTTTGACGATGTCGGCTCCGAGGTCCGCCGCGACGTTCGCCGCGTGCGCCAGCAGCGCGGGATCGGTCGGGTCGGTGACGCGGGGGCCGCGCGGGTAGACCATCGCGAGCAGGGGGACGCCCCAGCGCGCGCACCGGTCGGCGACCGCGCCGAGATCGGTGAGCTGTGCGGCCTCGTTGCTCGACCCCAGATTGATGTGCACGCTGACCGAGTCCGCGCCCAGTGCCACGGCCTCCTCCACAGCGCCGACCAGGATCTTCGCGTCCGCGTCCGGCGCGTGCCGGGTGCTGCCGTTGAGATGCACGACCAGCGCCATCTCCCCGAGCAGCTCGAGCGGCAGGAACCGGACTCGCCCCTTGTGGACGACGATCCCGTCCACGTCGTTGTCGGCCATCGCCCCGACGAGCCCGGCGAAACCGGCGGCGGTCGCCACGGGGCCGTCGGACAGAGAATGGTCGAGCGGGACCAGGAACGTCGTCCCGGAAACCGGGTGGAGAAGCCGCTGAATCCGTCGATTCTTTCCGGTCCAGCCGTATGCTTCGGCCATTTTTCAACACCCCATCCGCAGATTCAAATCCCCAGATCAAAATCCCCGGATCCCAGAATTCGCAGATCCCAGAATTCATATCCGGCGCGCTCTCGGCGTCGCTTTATGAGCCAATCAAAGCACGCGCCGACATGTCAAGATTCCCTGATTCGGTATTCTCTTTGGAGTGCATTGTTGCAGCGCGCCGTAATCTTTGTGATCAGGCGGATTCCGACCGCCGCTGCGCCAAACGTGTCGCGAGTTCCCGCCAGGCGTGCACGCTCGCCTCAGCGAGTTCGGTGACGAAGTCGACGCAATGGTCCGGCAGGTCCACGATGAGGTTTTCTTGCGTCCGTGTGTCCATTCCTGCCACCGCCAGAATGCTCAGCAGCAAGCGGCCGGACTGGTTGAACCGCAGCGACGGGTCGGAGCGGAGCGAGCGCAGTATCGCGTCCGTCCTGTCCAGGCCGTCCCGTTGCGACGCGGCGCCGCCCCTGGCGCGCGGAGGGTCCGTCGCGCGTGGCACGTTCGTTGCGCGCGGAGGATCCGTTGCGCGCGGAGGATCCGTTGCGCAGGGAGGGTCCGCTGCGCGTGACACGTTCGTTGCGCGTGGCGGGTCCGTTGCGCGTGGCGGGTCCGTTGCGCGCGGTGTGTCCGTTGCGCGCGGTGTGTCCGGGCTTCGTGCGGGAGGGGCGGCGCGGGGCGCCGGGACGACCGCCCCGGCCTGCCGGCGGAGCTGGTCGCGCACGTCCCGCACCGTGCCCGGGGAGACTCCGGCGACCGCGCTCACCGCGCGCAGGGACGAGGCCGGATCCCTCAGGAGAATCTCTTTGGCGCGCTCGCGTCCGGAGGCGGTGCTCACCGGCCGCACCCGGCCGTCCCGGCCGATCCTGACCTGACCTCCGGGTTGTCCGGCCTCGTCGCGCAGCGCGGCGACCGTCTTGGGCGACAGCCCGACGACCGACGCTATGGCCCTGTTCGACCAGGCCGCCTGCTCGCGCAGGATGCGTCGGGCCGCCGATTTCCGGTCGGCTAACGACAGCGGCAGCCCGTGCTGCACATTCAGGCGCACCGCCAGCACGAACGCGCTCGCGTCGTCCCCGTCGAAGAAACGGGCCCGGATGACCCGCTCTCCCCGGAGTTGGGCGGCGCGGACCCGGTGCATCCCGTCGACCACCCGGTTCGTGCCCCGCTGTACGACGATCGGCGGCAACTCGGCCCCCGACTCCGACTCCGCCAAGGCCCGCGCATGCTCGCCGTCCTCGCCCGCGGAGCGGGGCGAGTACGACAGGACGAGTTCGGCGATGGGGATCCATTCGATGTCCGTACACACGTCAGAGAGCCAGCGGCACGCCTCTGCGTCCGCACGCTCCAGCGGGTGGGCTTCCGTGTCCCACCCGCGGGTGATCGCCCCCGTGTCTGCCACGTTTGACCACTCCTCAGCCGCACCCACCGCTCACCGTCGGGGGAGCCCGTGTCCTGCAACACCAACCAGACTGCCGCTAGATCATACCTTCGGCAAGGTATTTTTTTCTCCGGTCGCGCCGGACGTGGCAGCGCGCTGTGCAACTGGGGACAGTGCCCAGTTGCACAGCGCCGGCCGGTGGGGCGAGCCGGACGACGGGGCGGGTCGGTCGGCGGCGAGGGCCGGCTCGGTGCGGGCCGGGCTGCGGCACCGGCACCGGCACCGGCACTGAGTCGTATTCACCCCGCGGCAGTCCTCGTTTTCCGAGCCGTTTATTCGCGAAAGGCGTCACTGTTACGCTGACCGCGCCTTGGAATGGAAAGAGGTCACGGTCGCCGAAAGGTGTAGCAGCCATGGAGAACAATTCGCGGGTCAACACCGCACGCGCTCAACTGGAGGCAAATCGGAAACAGCGAATCGCCGGGATGTTGAGGGATGAGCCGGAGCTCGCCGATCGTATGCCGCTGCCCGGTGTATTCGAGGAAACCGCCGAATACGGGCTGCGGCTGTCCGAGATCATCAAACGAACCCTGGCTGGATACGCCGACCGGCCCGCGCTCGGCGAACGCGCCAAGGAATTCGTCTCCGTGGCCGGACGCACTGAGATACGGCTGCTGCCCAGGTTCGACACCATCAGTTACGGCGAGTTGTGGTCACGGCTGAGCGCGGTCGCCGCCGACTGGTATCACCATGCCGGGCACCCGCTGCGCGCCGGGGACTTCGTGACGATCCTCGGCTTCGCCGGCACCGACTACACCACCGTGGACCTGGCCTGCAGTCAAGTCGGCGCGGTCGCCGTGCCGCTGCACAACAACGCCACGGTCGACCACATCCGCCGCCTGGTGGCGGAGGCCGCCCCGCGCGTCTTCGCCACGAGCACGGCTCGGCTGGAGACGGTGCTCGAAGCGCTGGCCCAGGACACGTCCGTCCGCCGGCTCATCGTGTTCGACCACTGTCCTGAGCTCGCCGAGCACCGGGAAGGCGTGGCGGCGGCACGCCGGCGACTCGCCGAGGCCGGTTCGCCGATTTCGCTGGAGCTCCTGTCCCGCGTCGTCGAGCGCGGACGCACCTTGCCCCCTGCGCCGAGTCTGCCGCCGGAGGACGGTGCGGGGGAGGCGTTGTCCGCGCTGATCTACACCTCGGGCAGTACCGGCACTCCCAAGGGCGTCATGTTCCCGGAGTCGACCGTGTCCCTGTCGTGGCGCCCGGCATGGGACCGCGAGCACGCGTATCCCATGATCACGGCCAACTTCCTCCCGCAGAGCCATCTCGTCGCGAGGAGGCTCGTGGCCAAGACGCTCGCTCTGGGCGGCACCGCCTACTTCGTGGCCAGCAGCGATCTGTCCACTTTCCTGGAGGATCTCGCGCTGATCCGACCGACCGAGATGGCCCTGGTGCCACGGGTCTGCGAGATGCTCTTCCAGAGCTACCAGAGTCAGCTGGACCAGCGGGCAACGGGCGCCGAGGTGCCGGCCGCCGCCCAGGCCGAGGTTCTTGCGCATCTTCGGGACGAGGTTTTCGGCGGCCGCATCATCCATGTGCCTTGCGGTTCGGCCCCGCTCGCACCGGAGCTGGCAGAATTCCTGGAGTCCTGCCTCGACATCCCGTTCTACGACAGCTACGGCACGACCGAAACCGGGCTCGTCATGCTGGATCACCGCGTGCAGCGGCCGCCGGTGCTGGAATACAAGCTCGTCGACGTCCCCGAGCTCGGGTACTTCACCACCGACTCCCCGCATCCCCGGGGAGAATTGCTGGTCAAGACCCAGCTGATCACCCCCGGCTATTACCGGCGCCCCGAGGTCACCGCCGAGGTGTTCGACGAGCACGGCTTCTATCGCACCGGCGACATCATGGCCGAGATCGAGCCCGACAGGCTGGTCTATGTCGACCGGCGGAACAACGTACTCAAGCTTTCCCAGGGTGAGTTCGTGCCGCTGGCGAAGCTGGAGTCGGTCTTCGTCACCAGCCCGCTGGTGCATCAGATCTTCTTGTACGGGAACAGTTCCCGCGCGTATCTGCTCGCGGTGGTGGTGCCGACGCGTGAGGCACGGGAGCAGGCGTCCGGTGAGGCGGCGTTGAAGACGGCGGTCAACGAGTCGCTGCAGCGCATCGCGCGGGAAGCCGAGCTGAAGTCTTACGAGATTCCGCGTGATCTGCTCATCGAGACCGAGCCGTTCAGCCAGGACAACGGTCTGTTGTCCGACTCGACCAAGCAGCTGCGGCCACGGTTGAAGGACCGCTACGGGGAGCAACTCGAGCGGCGCTACGCCGAGCTGGCCGAGGAGCAGGCCGACGAGTTGCGCGGGCTTCGGCAGGACAGCACGAGCCGCCCTGTGGTGGAGACGGTCGGCCGCGCCGCGCAGGCGCTGCTCGGCGTGTTCGAGGGTGAGCTGAGTCCGCAGACGCGATTCACCGACATGGGCGGGGACTCGCTGTCGGCGTTGTCGTTCTCCCACCTGCTTCGGGAGATATTCGACGTCGAGGTTCCGGTCGGGACGCTCATCGGACCGGCCAACAGCCTGGGCCGGATCGCCGACCAGATCGAACAGCTGCGCTGCTCCTCCGCGGAGCGAGCCACGTTCGCCGGCGTGCACGGCGAAGACGCCACCGAGGTACGGGCCGGGGAACTCACCCTGGACAAGTTCATCGACCAGGCGACCCTGACCGCGGCCAAGGCACTCCCCCAGCCGGCCGATGCGCCCAGCACGGTGCTGCTGACCGGGGCCAACGGCTATCTCGGCCGTTTCCTGTGCCTGGAATGGCTCCAGCGGCTGGCCCCGACGGGCGGCAAGCTGATCTGCCTGGTGCGCGGCGCCGATGACGCAACCGCTCGACGGCGCCTGGAGGAGGCGCTGGACAGCGGGGACACCGAACTCAAGCGGCGTTTCGCCGAGTTGGCCGCAGGCGGCACGCTGGAGGTGCTGGCCGGCGACATCGGCATGGCCGACCTGGGCCTGACCGAGCGGGCCTGGCAGCGACTGGCGGCCACGGTGGACCTCATCGTGCACCCGGCCGCGCTGGTCAACCATGTCCTGCCCTACCGGCAGCTGTTCGGTCCCAACGTCGTCGGCACCGCCGAACTCATCCGGATGGCCATCACCACCCGGCTGAAGCCGATCAGCTACCTGTCCAGCGTGGCCGTCGCATCGCACGGAGCGCCCGCGGTGGACGAGGACATCGACATCAGGGTGGGCAACCCGGTGCGCCCGATCGACGAGGGCCACGCGGGCGGCTACGCCACCAGCAAGTGGGCCGGCGAGGTGCTGCTGCGGGAAGCCCACGACCTGTGCGGGCTGCCGGTGACCGTGTTCCGTTCGGACATGATCCTGGCGCACGGCCGCTACACCGGGCAGCTCAATGTGCCGGACACCTTCACCCGCCTGGTGCTGAGCCTGATCGCTACCGGCATCGCGCCCGGTTCGTTCTACCGCGGCGGGGACGCGGGCCGGCGGCCGCGCGCGCACTACGACGGGTTGCCGGGTGACTTCGTCGCCGCCTCGGTGGCCACCCTGGGGGCCGGTGCGGCCGGCTACCGCACATTCAACGCGGTCAACCCGCACGACGACGGCATCTCGCTGGACACGGTCGTCGACTGGCTGGCCGACTCCGGGATCGCCATCCACTGGGTCGGGGACCACCGGGAGTGGCGCGAGCGGTTCGAGGCCGCGCTGCGGGCCCTGCCGGAGAGGCAACGGCAGCACTCCCTCCTCCCCCTGATGCACGCCTGGCGAGAACCGGCGACACCCGTGGCCGGGGCGGCTGTCCCCGCCGAGCGGTTCCGAGAGGCGGTGCGCGCCGCCGGAATCGGGGCGCAGAAGGACATTCCACACCTGTCCCGGCCGCTGATCGAGAAGTACGTGACGGATCTACGGCACCTGGGCCTGATCTGACGCCCGGGCTTCCCTGGAGCGCGGCGGTCACGTCGTACCGCCGCGCGATCCGACGCCGCACCGGTCGACTCCCCGGCCGCACCGCCGTGCTCCGCAGGCGCACGCTCACTCAGGCAGGCAGCACCGGCCAGCCCCGACGGCGGGCCCACGAGGCCAGCACCGGGTCGTCGCCGACGACCCTCGGGCCGCCCACCGCCGTCAGCAGGTCCAGGTCGCTGGCGTGGTCGCCGTAGGCGAAGCAGTCGTCGGGGCCGACGCCGAGACTCCCGAGCAGCGTCACCGCCGCGTCGGCCTTGGCCGGGCCGATCATCGGGCGGCCCACCTCGCTGGTCAGCCGTCCGTCGGCGCCGATGGCAAGCTCCGTGCATAACACCTTGTCGGCACCTATGTCGGCGGCCAGTGGATCCAGCATGGCCCGGCACGAGCCGGAGACCAGCACCAGCAGGTCTCCCGCCGCGCGGTGTGCGGCCAGTGCCGCCACGGTGGAGGCCACGAAGGCGTTCGGCCGCCGGCGGTACTGCGCGTACCAGCGCCTGCCCGCCTCCGCCAGCTCCGCGCCGGGGACGCCGGCGAAGCGCCGGTAGTAGGCGCGGTTCGCGGCGGCCCTGCCGGCTCCTTCCGCCACTGCCCGCAGCTCGGCCATGGCACTTCGGAACTCGGCGTCGCCACGCCCGTCGCGCGCCACCCAGTACCGCAGGAACTCGACCATGCTCTTGCCGACCAGCAGCGTCTCGTCGACGTCGAAGAACGCCACACGCCTCGCTGCACCCGTCATGACAACCTCCCCGACCCTGGTCGCCAGGGCGAACGCGCGACATGTTCCGCCGCGAGCCAATAACATACCTTTGCAAAGGTATTTTCTGTGTATCACGTACGGAGGATCCGTGTGACTCAGGAGCGCGCAGTCCGCACCCGGGAGCTGGTGCTCGACGCCGCGGCGGAGGAGTTCGCCGCGCACGGCTATACGGGCACGACACTGCTCGACGTGGTGCAACGCACCGGCATGACCAAAGGCGCGCTGTACGGGCATTTCTCCTCGAAGGAAGAGCTGGCGGCGGCCTTGATCGAGGAGGCCGGGGACGAGCTGGCCGCGCGCGCGGCGCGTCGCGCCGTGCACGGCGCGACGGCGCTGCACTCGCTGCGGGCGGTCATGCTCGATCTCGCCCGGCACCTGCGCGAGGACGCTCGGGCCCGGTCCGCGCTGCGGCTCGCCGTGGAGGCGCCGCACCTGGACCGCAACAGCCTCGGGCTCGTGGAGCGGATCTGCCTGATGCTGACCCGCGCCGTGGCGGAGGCTCAGGCCGGTCTTCGGACCATCGGCCGATGTCCGCCGGAGGCCATCGCCCGACTGCTGATGTCGGTCTTTCTCGGGGTTCCCCATCCCGTGCCGCGTGGTGACGCGGATGCCGCGCGCCGGTTCGACGACCTGTGGGCGGCCTTGTCCGGCCCGCTGCGAGACAGCGTCCCGCCGCGGGCCTAGGCCGTGCCACCCCGGTCAGTCTCCGGCGGCGCGCGGCCGCCGCCTCACGCCAGGACGGCCTGCGCGTACGCCTCCGCCGCCGTGGCGAGCCGCAGTGTGGCATGGCTGGCGGCGGCGTGGATGTCCCGCCACCGCCGTTGCACCGGGTCGTCCTCGGCCAGCCCCCCGGTGCCGCGCGCGGAGAACAGCCGGTCGACAGCGCCGACGCACAGCTGCGCCGCCACCGCCGCGTCGCGCCGGTTCTCGGCGATGGTCCTCGCGTCGGCCGTGCCCCGGTCGGCGCGGTCGGCCGCCTCCCGCAGCAGCAGGGCGGCGGCGCACGTCTCCGCCGCGGCCCGGGCGAGCGCCTGCTGCGCACCGGGATCCGAGGCCAGGCGCGCGCCTGAGGTGGAGATCGAGTCCGCCACCGCGCCCAGGGCGGCTCCGACCAGCGGGCCGGCGAACATCAGCGCCGCGACCAGGGGGTAGGGGACGTTGTGGCAGCGCGCCTCGGCCGGGCGCCGCGTGTCGAGCAGGTCCGCCAGCGCGACCGTACGGTGCCCGGGGACGAACACGTCGTCCAGGACCACGGTGTTGCTCCCCGTGCCCCGCATGCCGACCGTGCGCCAGGTGTCCTTGACCAGGCAGTCCCCGGCCGGGACGGCGAAGATCCGCACCGTTTCCCCGT
Source organism: Streptomyces sp. NPDC001709 (assembly GCF_053596375.1). Taxonomy (NCBI): domain Bacteria; kingdom Bacillati; phylum Actinomycetota; class Actinomycetes; order Kitasatosporales; family Streptomycetaceae; genus Streptomyces; species Streptomyces sp. NPDC001709. Next base: position 51,476 of record NZ_JBSFGB010000010.1, read on the forward strand.
CGCTGTCGGGCACCGGACAGGAGACCAGCACCCAGTCGGCGAAGTCGACCCCGCTGGCCCGGCCCCACTCCCCCCGCAGCAGCCAGCCTTCCGGCACGGCCCCGGCGCGGCCGGCCGGCGGCATGACGGACGCGGCGATCAGGGTGTCGGGGCCGGGGCCCCAGATCTCCCGCTGCGCCTGCTCGGGCAGGTAGGCGGCGATCCGTCCGTGCGCGGCGAACAGCGTCGCGCACCACGCGGTCGCGGGGCAGGCCTCGCCCACCGTGGTCGCCGCCCGTACCAGCGGGGCGAAGCCGCCGGCCGCGCCGCCCCACCGGCGGGGGACGAAATGCCGGGCGAAGCCCGCCTCGGCCAGCGCCGCCACGGACTCCGGGCGGAGCCGGCGCCCCCCGTCGACCTCGGCGGCGTACCGCGCCGCGCAGTCCACGAGGCCGGTCACGTCCAGGGTGCGGCCCGGGAACACCGAGGTCGGCGTCATCGGTTCACCTCCTCGCTTCCGTCGGCGTCCGGTCCCAGTTCCATCGTGCCCGTGGCGATCTCGGCGCCTGCCTGCTCGACGGTGACGTGGACCAGCGTCCGGTCCGCGACGGGATGGCCGGGCTGCGGCCTGGCGGTGATCCGGGCGGGGCCGTCCAGCTCGCAGTATCGGGCGAACTCCGCCCGCAGCCCGGTGAGCGAGACCCGGCGCTCGGTCGGCGCACTCGTCGCCGGCTTCGTCGGCTTCGTCGCCGGCTTCGTCGCGGCGAGCGCCGCCTGCCGGAACGCCTCCAGCAGCACCATGCCGGGTACGTGGTCCACGGGGTGGTCGAACAGCTCCGGATTTTCCTGGTCGATCCGCAGCAGCCAGCCGTCGGCGATCCCGTCGTCGCTCAGCAGGACGTCCGTCGGGCCGCGGCGGCCGACATCGCCGGGCGGCAGCAGGCGCCCACCGGACGGCGCGGGTCCGGACGGCTCGGCCGGCGCTGCCCGGCGGCGGACCACTTCGTACAGGCGCGGGTCCACCGCCTCCGAAAGGAGGCTGCCGTGCCCGCACACCAGCCCGGCCACGCTGAACTCGACCTCCAGCCGCATCCCCAGCCGGCGGCGGGTCCATGGGCCGGTGGGCGTGCAGGTCACATGCAGATTGACGGGGAGCCAGGACGTGCCGGCGGCCAGCAGCCCGGTGTCCTCGGCGCCGAAGGTGACTCCTCCGAGAATGAACTTGTGTGTGTCCGGCACGCCGTAGAAGCGGTGCTGGATGTAGTAGCCGGTTTGCCGCAGTGCCTCCACCACCAGCATCGGATCGGTGCAGCCCGCACTGTCCTGCTGGTAGAGGCCGTGGTCCGGCGGCAGCATGGCGGCGAGCAGGAACCTGTCCTGGGCCAGTCGTATCCCGTCGGTAAGTAGAACGTGCCCCGCCGTGGTCTTGTGGACCAGCTGACGGGGCACGAAACGCGGGCCGGGTATCCCCGCGTCACGGGTGGGCTCAGGTCTCCCGTCCCACCCCCGAGTGAACGGGGAGGACGGCTGCCCGGCAGTCGGCAGGCTGATGCCTGCGGCCGAAAGTTGAGCGCGCATTTCTCTACCCCCTCGTGACCAGACCCCCCACCATGGCAAGAGGCAGGGTGGTCAACGTCGCCTGGGCTTGAAATATACCTTCAGGAAGGTATATTCCAAGCGAGTTGGCGACCTCATGACGCGCGCTTGAGAATCGCTTGAAGCAGCCCTCCAGACGGGCTTTGGCGGCGGGATGACGAGCTGGCAAGGCACCCCGCATGTAGAACAAACCTGGGGGGCGGTATGCTAGGAGGCGGAACCGCACAGATCGGATCGTGTCGTGAGCAAGCCCCCTACTCCCAGGACCACACGCGCGGCCACGAGCCGCCAGCCCTCCCGCCCCGCACCGAAGCAGGCGCGGGCCGCTCAGACCCGGGCCCAGGTGCTCGCCGCGGCGGCCGAACTGTTCGCCGAGCGGGGATTCCCCCATACCTCCATCGCCAACATCGCCGAGCAGGTGGGGATGACCAAGGGCGCGGTGTACTTCCACTTCCGCGACAAGGAGGACATAGCCGCCGAGGTCGTACGCGAGCTGTACAACCGCTGGCGGGAACTGGCGGACGAGGCGCACGCCGCGGGCCTGCAGCCCATGGAGACCGTCCAGGCGCTGCTGAGCCGTGCGGCCAGCAACTTCTTCAACGACGACGTCGTCAAGGCCGGGGCCAGACTCCAGGCCGAACGGTCCCTGGCCGACACGACCCTGCCCGAGCCCTATGTGGAGTGGATCTCCACCATCTCCACGCTGCTGGCCAAGGCCCGCGGTGCCGGTCAGCTCCGCGAGGGCGTCGACCCCGAGGCCGCCGCGCACGCCCTCGTGTCCTCGTTCTTCGGTACGCAGCACATCTGCGACGTCCTCAACCGCCGCGCCGACCTGCCCCGCCGCTGGGCCGAGGTCAGCGGCCTCCTCTTCCCCTCCATTACGGCCGCCCCGGAGTGAGACATCGCCGCGGGGGTCGAGTACGGCGCAGGGGGCTCGCGGTCGTGGGCCAACTCGCGCCCGCGGGCCAAGCGGTGATGGGGCATCGGCTTGTCTTGCCGAGGGACGTCATTTCCTCGTGTAGGTGACGATGCTGACGCCGGAGTCGAAGGCGCGGCGTGCGGTCGGCAGAAAGCCGGTGGGGGCGAACGGGCCGTCGAACAGCGGGATGCCGGTGCCGATGACGACCGGATTGCGCTTGATGATCAGTTCGTCGATCTCGTCGCGGAGCGCGGCGGCCAGCTTGCCGCCGCCGGCGAGCCAGATGCCCATGCCGTCCCGCTTCTTCAGGTCGCGCACCAGCGCGGCCGGGTCGTCGGCGACGATCTCCACCTCCGGGTCGGTGGAGGTCAGGGTGCGCGAGACGACGTACTGCTCCAGGTGGGGGTAGGGGCTGGTGATGCCCGCCTTCAGGGCGGGCTCATAGGTGCCGCGCCCCATGATCACGGTGTCGAAGTGCCGGTGCGGGACGGCGGTCAGGCCGAGCGGCCCGCGAAGGTGCACCGGCATCGTCTCGGGATACCCGGCGAGGATCGCCTCCCGGACCTCTCCCTCGAAGGGGAAGAAGTCGTAACTGCCGTCCGGGGCGGCGATGTAGCCGTCGAGGCTGGCAGCGACGTAGTAGGTGAGCTTGCGCATTCAGTCTCTCTTCGTTGATGTACTCTGCTTGAAGTGGTTTGAACGTAGTACTTCACTTGCAGTGATTTCAATGAGTTTCCCAGGAGCTGTCGATGCGTCAGAACCCGGCCCGCCGAACCGCCTTGCTCGACGCCGCCATCGAGGTCCTCGCCCGCGAAGGCTCCCGGGGCCTGACGCTGCGCGCCGTCGACAAGGAGGCGGGCGTCCCCACCGGGACGGCGTCCAACTACTTCGCCAACCGCGCCGACATGCTGGCCCAGGTCATGGGACGCACCCACGAGCGCCTGACTCCCGATCCGGCCGAGCTGGCCGACACGATGACCGCCGAGCCGTCACATGAGCTGGTCAGAACCCTGCTGCTGCAGCTCGTCGACCGCATGCGCCGCGACCGCAGCAGTCACCTGGCCATGCTCGAACTGCGCCTGGAGGCCACCCGGCGGCCCGAACTCCACACGGAGCTGACGCGCTTCCTCACCGCGGAGCTCGACGCCAACATCGGCTTCCACCTGGGGTACGGCCTGCCCGGCGACCGCACCGGGGTGGTCCTGCTCTACCTGGCCATGCTGGGACTGATCGTCGATGACCTGACCGTCCCGGAACTCCTCACCCCGCACCGGCTCGACGCCCTGATCAACGCCATGGTGACGCGCCTCCTGCCGGCATGAGCGGGGTGGGCTCCTCAGCCCGGCTGGGAGTCAAGATCGATTGTCAGTGGTGCGTGAGACGGTAGGAGCATCGAGTCGGGATGAGGGGGAGCCGTCGTGTCCGGAAGCCAGAACTACATCAATCACGTTGCCCTTGTGCTGGATGCCAGTTCGTCCATGTCGCACCTGAGCCGCAAGGTCGTCGAGGTCGCCGACCAGCAGATCGCGTATCTTGCCCGCCGTTCGAGGGAACTGGACCAGGAAACCCGTGTCACGGTGTACGTCTTCGCGGACAAGGTGGAGTGCGTCATCTACGACAAGGACGTGCTGCGGATGCCGTCGCTGAAGCAGCTGTACCGGGTCGGTGGCATGACGGCCCTGCTGGCGGCCGCACTGAAGTCACAGCGGGAGCTGGCGCAGACGGCCCAACTGTACGGCGACCACAGCTTCCTGACGTTCGTGCTGACCGACGGGCAGGAGAACGCGAGCCATCACTGCCCGGACGCCCCTGCCACGGATCCGCGTGAACTGGTCAAGGCTGTGGCCGAGATGATCGAGACACAGGAGGTCAACTGGACGCTGGCCGTCCTCGTGCCGGACCAGATGGGCAAGCGCGAGGCCATGCAGTGCGGTTTCCCGAAGGACAACATCGCCATCTGGGACGCCACGAGCACACAGGGTCTGGAGGAGGCCGGGCAGGTCATCCAGCAGGCCACCGAGAAATTCATGGTGGGCCGCACCAAGGGCATCCGGGGATCGCGTGCGGTGTTCTCCATGGGTGCCGAGGCGGTCAACAAGGACACCATCAAGGCGGCCGGCCTCACGCCGGTGAATCCGTCGCAGTACGAGCTGATCCCGGTGGATCGTGACGCGGCGATCCGGGACTGGGTCGTCGAAAGCGGGCACACCTACCGCACCGGTGGTGCGTTCTACCAGTTGAGCAAGTCGGAGAAGATCCAGGCGCGGAAGCAGATAGCGGTGCTGGAGAAGAAGACGGACCGGGTGTACACGGGCCCCGAGGCCCGAGCCCTGCTCGGCTTGCCGGACGTGGAGGTTCGCGTCAAGCCGGACCACAACGACGACTTCACGATCTTCGTGCAGAGCACCAGCGTGAACCGCAAGCTCGTCGCGAACACACGGCTGCTGCTCATGCTCTGATGCGCTGTGCGCCGCGGGTCGAGACAGGCGACCCGCGGGGCCCCGTTCGCGGGTGTCAGGTGGCGGTGGGCCAGGTCCGCAGCAGGGCGGCGATCTTCCCGGCGGTGCAGGCGGGGTCGAGGAGCAGGTCCTTGAGGGCGATGGCGTCCTCGCGGGCGGGCTTGACGGGAATGCCGACGGCGTCGAGGTACATCACCCCGCAGGCGGCGGCGACGGCCAGGTTGGAGCGCTCCAGCCAGCGGCACCGGCCCAGGGTGTGCACCAAGGCGGCGGCCTTGGCGTAGGGGCCGTCGTAGACGGGCTGCTCGAACAGCTCGGCCCGGTGGCGGGCGACCGCCGAGACGGGGACGCCGTAGTCGTCAGGGGCCGGATCGTTCGCGCCGGCGGCCTCGGCGACCTGCAGGATCCAGGGAACGTCGATGTGCAGCTCCATCAGGCCGCGCGCGCTCCCCGAGGTGCCTGCTGGGCTTCCTCGGCCTCGTCGAAGACCGTCTGGTGTTCGGCCAGGAACCGGGCGGCGGCGTCCACCGCACGGGCACGCAAGCCGCTGGCATCATCCTGCACGAGCCTGGCGAGGTAGTCCCCGATGCTCAGCCCCAGGTCGGCGGCGCGCTTCTTCGCGAGTTCCGCAATGTCCTCATCCACGCGCGCGCCCAGCTGTGTCTTCGCCATACCAGGATGGTAACAGCTGTTACCGCATCGGGCACCGGCACGGACAGTTAGACGCGTTCCCGGGGAAGTGAGCACGCGGGGGATGTGCTCCAGTCCGGCGACTGCCTGCCCGTGGGTGCGGCGCCGGTTTTCCTACGGGGCCGTTTCGGTCCAGGTGACCGGGAGTTCGTGGACGCCGTAGATGTTCATGTTGGTCCTGAGCCTCACTTCATCGGCGGGGATGGCGAGTTCGAGGGTCGGGAAGCGCCGCAGCAGGCCGGCGAAACCGGCGCGCATCTCGATGCGGGCCAGTTGCTGGCCGAGGCATTGATGGACGCCGTGGCCGAAGGCCAGCTGACCACGAGCCTGGCGGTGGATGTCCAGGGTGTCGGGGTTGTCGAAGCGCTGGGGGTCGTGGTTGGCGGCCAGCAGGGAGACGACGACGGTCGATCCCTTGCGGATCGTTTCGCCGCCGAGCTCGATGTCGTCCGTGGCATAGCGGTAGAAGATGTCGGCGACGGACAGGTAGCGCATGAGTTCTTCGACGGCATTGGGCATCAGATCCGGGTCGGCGCGCAGTTCGGCCGCCTGCTCGGGGTTCTCCAGGAGCGCGAACGCGCCCAGCCCCAGCATGTTGGCGGTGGTCTCGTGGCCCGCGAGCAGCAGCAGGAAGGCGATGCCGGTCAGTTCCTCGATGGTGAGGTCGTCACGGCGGGCCAGGTCGGACAGGATGTCCTCGCCGGGGGTGGCGCGTTTGCGTGTGACCAGTTCGGAGAGGTACGTGGTCAGGCCGGTGTAGGCGGCCATTTTCTCGTCGAGCGCCACGTCCTTTTCCATGAACTTGGCCGAGTTGGCCTGGAAGCTCTCCCGGTCCGCGTAGGGGATGCCGAGCAGTTCGCAGATCACCAGTACCGGCACCGGCAGCGCGAACTCCTTGACCAGGTCGACCGGCGGGGTCAGGCGCGCCATCTCGTCCAGTTGCCGCTCGGCGATGTCGGTGATGTGCGCTTCGAGTTCCTTCATGCGTTTGACGGTGAAGGCGCCGATGAGCATGCGCCGCAGCCGGGTGTGGTCCGGCGGGTCCATGCTGATGAACAGGCCCGGGACCTGCGGGGACGGCTCGGTGACGGCGGGCATGCCGGGGACCTCGTACGGGACGCGGAGAGGGCCGATGTCCTGGCGGGAGCTGAACCGGGTGTCGGCCAGGAGCCGGCGGGCCGCGTCGTAGCCGGTGACCAGCCAGCCCTCGTGACCGTCGGGGAAGAGCATGGGGCTGACGGGGCGGGCCTCGCGCAGCCGGGAGATGTCGCGGGGCGGGTCGAAGGGGCCCGCATCGCGGTCCATGGGGAGGCCGTGAGGGACGGGAGGCGTTTGGCTCATCAGCTTTCCTTTCGTGGTGGGCTGGATTCGCCCTTTGCGGGCCCGGGCGGAGGCTCAGACGGCGACGTCGGGGCCGCGGACGGTGCCGGCCTCTTCCGGTGCCTGCTCCCCGGACATGGTGGGCTCCTTTACGTCGTACGCCGCATCCGGCGCCGTTTCCGTGACTCCATCATGGCACACATCTGGCGTCATTATGAGCCAATGCGCGCCACGAATGGGCCATTGCGGGTCACCGCCCGTGGCGCCACCCGTAAAGCCCCAGGTCTTCGTGAACCCGGGCCACGTCATGGATGCGATGAGCATGCACACCGAGTCGCCGAACTGCGCCTTTGCAGCAGCCCGCACGATGCGGAGCCATGAGTGGCGAGAATGGCGTCACGTGCCGACCCCACGCGACATCATTTGTGTGCCATGATGGCGTCACGTTTCGTCGGAGTGAGTCATCAAGGGGGCGGATCATGGAGACAGCACGCAGCCGGCAGCAGGCAGAACCTGGCGCCTTCGCCGCCTTCGCCCGCTTCGTGCTCTGCGGCGGCGGGGTCGGGCTCGCCTCCAGCTTCGCCGTGGCAGCCATCGCCTCCTGGATTCCCTGGGTCCTGGCCAACGCCGTGATCACCGTGGCCTCCACACTCCTGGCCACCGAGCTGCACGCCCGCTTCACCTTCGGCGCGGGCGGACGCGCGACCTGGCACCAGCATGTGCAGTCGGCCGGGTCCGCGACGGCCGCGTACGCGGTGACCTGCGTGGCGATGTTCGTCCTGCAGCTGCTGGTGACGGCGCCCGGTGCGGTGCTCCAGCAGGTCGTCTACCTGTCCGCCTCCGCACTCGCCGGCATCGGGCGGTTCGCGGTGCTGCGCCTCGTCGTCTTTGCACGCGGCCGTTCGCAGGCCGCGGCCACCGTCCTCGCCACCCGTCCCGCGGCCGTGGCCCACGCCTCGGCCCTGGCCGACCCCGCGACGCTCTGCCACGCCGCCTGACCGTTCGGGGAGGCGGACGCGTTCCGACGCCCTTCGACGGCCGCTCGAGCGGGGGCGGGCACCGTTCAGCTGGGCGCGCAGGCGTTGCGCGAGCTGGACCGTCCAGGCAAAGGGCGCCCGCCGCGCGCCAAACGCTCCGCGATGAGCGACACGGGTGCCCTGCTCGAGTGCTTCCTGTATGAGCTGGACACCCAGCTGCTGTCCGGGGCGCACACCGCCGGTCTGGCCCGGTGTGTCCGCACGCGGCACGCTGCGGAAACGGCGCTAGTGATGATCTTGAGCAGTCTCCGATCTTGGATCGGCCCTTGAGGACCATCGCTCGGAGAAGTCCCCAATGGACACTCAGCCGCGCCCTCGACACCGCGTCCCGCTGACGTCCGCCACCGGGTGCCAACGCTTGACCGCGGCGGACAGCCCCAGCCCCATGCGCGGATCGCAGAAGAGGACGGTCTAGGGCCTGTCCGGCGGATCAGGTCGCGGGAAGGCGACGGCGCCTCATCAGCGCAGGTGAGCGGGGGCTGGTGCGTCCAGCTGCAAGGCGGAGGAGGGCGTCGACGCGATGGGGGTCCCCCGCGATGGGGGTCCCCCCGCGCGAGCGAAGCCGAGCGTGGGGGAGAAGCCGAGCGTGGGGGAGTCGACAACCGACGACAACGCCGCAGATAGGCGTGCCAGCCCCCGCGTCTGCGACAGGATCCGCCGGACAGGCCCTAGTTGTCGCCTCGGTGTCCGTCGCGGACCACCGCCAACCCGCCGACCCGGGTCGTGATGCCCGCCGGCCCGCGTCGGGCCGAAGCGAGCACGCTGGCCGGTCGGCCGAGGGTGTCACCCTGCTCCACCTCGATCGCGACCGTCTGTGCCCCTGTCGTGTCGAGCAGGTGGGCGACCAGGCAGCCGGTGCTGTTGGCGTTGGCGACGTCCTCGTCGACACCGATCGCCGGCGCGAACATCCGCGCCGCACCCGGTCGGTCGCCCACCGGCGGTGCGTACACGAAACAGCCGAGGAGCCCGTACCGCCGGCACGCCGCTGTCAGCCTGCCGAAGTGTGGGTGGACTCGGAGCAGCGCCGACCGGTCGTGGACCGGTACCAGCATGCGTGGTGCGCCGGGCGCGGCGATCCGTGGCGCGTCGGTCGGATGCGGGTCGTCCGCGGTGAGCCCGAGCGCGGCGACGATCGCGGCGCGCTCGTCCGGTGCCGGGTGACGCAGCGCGACGAGGCCCTGGTCGAACCACACCTCGATGCCGGCGGGGCGGCGGATCGCGACGGTGTCGAACGTGCGCCCGCCGGTGTGCTGGCGGTCGTTCAGCTCGCCCAGCGCGGTGCGGGTCAACCGGACGGCCTGCGCGGCAACGGTGCCGTGGCCGCAGCCGGGCAGTTCGGCGGTGGCGGTGAAGAACCGGACCGGCCGGCCACCGTCCGGCGTCCGCCCCGGGCCGAGGAACGCCGCGTGCGAGGTGCCGGCCGCAGCAGCGACCGCACGCCGGTCCGCGTCCGTCGCCGCCGGGTCGTCGTCGGTGACGGCCGTGGGGCTGCCGCCCCGGCCGTCGCGCCGCACGCACGCGTCAACCACCGTGACATCCGGCCAGGTCATAGGTCCACCTTTGACGCTCGACTGACGTTCAGCGAACCGGCAACCGCGAACGGTGTTCCGCCGATGGCCGGACCTGGCCGAGGCGGCCGACCGAACGCGTCCCGGAGCGTACCGTCCTGCCTCAGCCGGTGCCGTCCTGCACCGGATAGTGGATGACGACCGCACCGCCGGTGGCGTAGTTGGGGACATCGGCGGCCACCCGCCGGCCGTGCTGCGACGCCCGCGCCGCGGCCATGGCGGCGGCGTCGGCGAAGTCGCCTTCGAAGACCGCGAAATACGGCGCTTCTCCCTCGGTCGCCGCCACGTCAAAGCTGTAGCGCCACGCAAGCAGGCCGGGCATCTTCATGACCAGTGGAAGGTGGTTGGTCACGTAGTAGTCGCGGAAGTGGTCAGGGTCGTCGGGCTCGGAATACAGGACCACCAACTTATGCATGACTGCCTCCTGCATCGCTTGCCGCGGTCAGTTGAATCGTCATATGCGCAGGTTAGGGCTTGATGTGTGGTCGAAGGAAAGACCGGTACGGGATAGACTCAGAACGGATCGTTATCAATCGACAGGGAGGGCATTTGGCGCCGGATACGGTGAGCCTGCGGTACTTTCTGGTGCTGGCGCAGGAGTTGAACTTCACCCGCGCGGCCGCACGGATCGGTATCGCGCAGCCCGCACTCAGTGCCCGGATGCGTCGACTGGAGGCGGAACTCGGTACGAGCCTGCTGGTTCGCACCACGCGTAGCGTCGTATTGACCACGGCCGGTGCGGCTTTGGCGGAGTCCGCGCCGCCCGCGCTGGCGGCGCTGGACCGGGCATGGGACACCGCCCGGAATGCGGGGGCCGGTGAACTGGGCACGCTGCGCATCGGATACAGCCTCAGCACGGGGGCAGAGACGGCACCGGCCCTGGTGGACAGGCTCATTCGCAGCAGCCCGGGACTCGAGGTCGGCGCGGTCCCGATGGCGACACCGGAGATCACCCCCGCGGTCGCCGACGGCCGCATCGATGCGGGGATCACCCGCGGTGAACAGCCGGGTCGCGGCGTGCGCCGGTTCCTGCTGCGGCGTCAGCGCGTCGGGGTCCAATTGGCACAGCATCATCCGCTGGCCGAACACCCGGAGATCGAGATCGCCGATGCGGCCGCGTATCCGCTGCGACTCCCCGACCGTACGGCCAACCCCGTGATCCACGATCAGCTGTCCGCACTGTTCCGCGACGCCCGGCCGAACCCCCGATTCCACACGTCCGCAGTCTCTTTCGACATGTCCCAGCGCGACCTACGCGACGGACTCACCCTCGCCCCGGCCGGTGAAGCCGCGGTCACGACATCACCGGCCGGTCTCACGTGGCGACCGCTGCAGGGCGCACCCACCTTGACGATCCACCTGGTCCTCCCGCGCGTGCCGTCACCACTGCACCGCCGCATCCGTACCATCGCCAAATCCCTGGCACACGAGCTGCACTGGCTGCCGGACTGACGCGCAGCAGGTCACGCGAGACGGACGTCGGCGGTGGCGAGGCCGACCCGCACCGCCAGGGCCTGCGCCGACGGCGTGGGCGGCGCCGCCCGGAACTGCTTGAGCGACAGAGGCGGTCCCCAAACCGCACCCCCACACTGACGGCATGAGTGAGGCGGCGTACTCCGGTGTGGTGTCGGTGTACGCCGCCTTGGCCCGCGTCGTCGTGGTGGTTACTTCGGGTCCTGGTTGAACTTGGCGGTGGCCCAGCGGTAGCCGAGCAGGGTGAGGGCGAGGCACCAGGTGAGGGCGATCCATCCGTTGTTGCCGATGTGGGTGCCGAGGAGGAGTCCGCGGAGGGTTTCGATGGTGGGGGTGAAGGGCTGGTAGCGGGCGATGGGCTGGAACCAGCCGGGCATGGAGTGCAGGGGGACGAAGGCGCTGGAGAGCAGGGGGAGCAGGATCAGGGGCATGGCGTTGTTGCTGGCGGCTTCGGCGTTGGGGCTGACCAGGCCCATGCCGACGGCGATCCAGGTGAGTGCCAGGGCGAAGCCGACGATGAGTGCGAAGGCGGCGAGCCATTCGAGGGCGGTGGCGTGGTGGGAGCGGAAGCCGATGGCGAAGCCGACGGCGCCGACGAGGACGACGCTCATGACGGCTTGCAGGACGCTGCCGACGACGTGTCCGATGAGGATGGAGCCGCGGTGGACGGCCATGGTGCGGAAGCGGGCGATGATGCCTTCGCTCATGTCGGTGGAGACGGACACGGCGGTGCCGATGGTGGTGGAGCCGATGGTCATCAGCAGGATGCCGGGTACGAGGTAGGCGACGTAGGCGGAGCGGCCGGCGCCGCCGCTCATCGCGCTGCCGAAGATGTACACGAACAGCAGCAGCAACATGATCGGGGTGAGCAGCAGGTTCAGGGTGAGGGAGGGGTAGCGCCGGGCGTGCAGGAGGTTGCGGCGCAGCATCGTGTTCGAGTCGCGCACGGCGAGGGACAGGGCGCTCATCGGACGTTCTCCTTGCGGGGGTTGGTGGTGTCGGTGAGGGCGAAGAAGACGTCGTCGAGGTCGGGGGTGTGCACGGTCAGTTCGTCGGCCTCGATGCCGGCCGCGTCGAGCCAGTCGAGGATGGAGCGCAGTTCGCGCTGGCTGCCGTCGCTGGGCAGGTGCAGGGCCAGGGTCTCGTCGTCGGCGCTCGCTCCGTGCAGGGTGGAGGCGGCGGCCCGGTAGGCGGCCGGGTCGGTGAAGCGGAGGCGGACGTGTCCGCCGGGGATGAGCCGCTTGAGTTCGTCGGCGGTGCCCTCGGCGGCGATCTTGCCGTTGTTGAGGACGGCGATCCGGTCGGCCAGCTCGTCTGCTTCTTCGAGGTATTGGGTGGTGAGGAAGACGGTGACGCCGTCGGTGACGAGGCGGCGGATGATCTGCCACATGGTGTGGCGGGAGCGGGGGTCCAGGCCGGTGGTCGGCTCGTCGAGGAAGATGATCCGCGGGTTGCCGACCAGGGTCATGGCGATGTCCAGGCGGCGTTTCATGCCGCCGGAGTAGGTGGAGGCGGGTTTCTTCGCGGCCTCCACCAGGTCGAAACGCTCCAGGAGTTCGGCGGCCACCCGCCGCCCCTCCCGCTTGGGCAGGTGGTGCAGGTCCGCCATGAGCCACATGTTCTCCTCGCCCGTGATCAGCCCGTCCACGGCGGAGAACTGCCCGGTCACCCCGATCGCGGCACGGACCCCGTCCGGGGAGGTGGCGATGTCGTGGCCCGCGACCTGGGCCTGTCCCCCGTCGGCGGAGATCAGCGTGGACAGGATCTTGACGGCGGTGGTCTTTCCGGCACCGTTCGGGCCGAGCAGGGCGAAGACCGAACCGGCCGGGATGTGCAGGTCGATGCCGTCGAGCACGGTCTTGTCACCGTAGGACTTGCGCAGGTCGACGGCGGAGATGGCGGCGGGTGACTGCGGACCGCCACTCCCGATGGTCGTGGGCATGACAGATGAAGGCATGTGGCCCTCCGATCGAAGGGTGAGGTGAGGTGAGGTACGGGGGCGCGTCGGGAAAGGGTGCTCAGGCCTTGGCGCGGCGGATGTCGATGTTGCCGTGGCGGGTGCGGGCGCGGACCTCGACGGTGTCCTCGGTCTGCTCCGGGGTGTCGGAGGCGGTGAGGGTGTTGCGTACGTGGCCGGAGCCGGAGTTGACGTCGAGCCAGGCGGCCGTGCCCTGGCGGACGCCGACCTCGATGGCGCCGTAGGCGGTCTCCAACTGGACGGTGCCACGGGCCACTTCACCCACGCGCAGGGTGCCGTGCGCGGTGGTGGCGGACACCGAGGCCTCGGCACGCTCGATGCTGATGTCGCCGTTGGCGCCGCTGACCCGCAGCTCACCGGTGGCGACGCCGACGCTCGTGGCGCCGTGGGAGTTCTTCAGCACGGCGGAGCCGTCCACGAGGCCGACGCGCAGGCTGCCGGAGCTGGTGGTGATCTCGGCCGGGCCTTCGGCACGGTCCACGGTGATCGAGCCGTGCGAGGCGGTCAGGTGCAGCGGGCCGGTCGCGTCGAGGCGCACATCACCCGATGAGGTCTTCACGCGGACCTCGCCGAGCCGGCCCTCGCCGAGCACCTGGGTCCAGGCACCGGTCATGTCGACGCGCGAGCCGGCGGGCAGGTCGACCGTGACATCGACGATGCCGGTGCGGCCGAACAGGTTGGACTTGGGCGTCCTGACGCTGAGCACACCGCTCGCGTAGGTGACCTCGGTCTGCTCGGCCGTGCGCACGTCCCGGTCCTTCTTCGGGTCACGCGGCCGCACCTCGACGACCGTGTCGGTCCGCTCGCCCGCGATGAACTGGATGGAACCGGCCTCCACACGCGCGGTGACCGAGATCGCTTCGGGAGTGTCGAAAGAAGGCATGGCTGTCCCGTCCTCATGGGTCTTCAGGGCGTCCCCGCTGGTGGGACGTGATGTGGTGTGGGTGAAGTGGCGCGGGCACGGAGGCGCGGCTAGCGCACCCAGCCCGTGAAGCTCTGTCCGACGGTCTGGGCTCTCTCCGGCGTACGCGGCCGGGCACCGCCCTCGACCGCGGCCGACACGGCCCGCACCAGCCAGGCGTTGACCGACAGGCCCTCACGGCTCGCGGCCTCCTCGGCACGGGCCTTGAGATACGCGGGCAGGCGCAGATTGACGCGGGCGGTGCCACCCTCGTCGCCGTCGGCCGGGACCGGGGTCCTGAACGGCTCGACGGGTGCGGTCGGCTCCACGATGGCGCCGCCGTCGGTGGGCGGTGGCGTCACCACGAAGTCGGGGTCCAGCCCGCGCAGCCGTACGTCGACCGAACCGGGCGCCAGCTCGCGGGTGATCTCGTCCATCGCGGCAGAGAGCACGTTGAGCAGTGTCAGCCGGGTCGCCGACTCCAGGGGGGCGGTGAGCCGCTCGGCCAGCTCGCGGGCATCTTCCCCGCCGGCCTCGGCGGCCACCGCGAGTTCGCGGCGGAGAGTGTCGACATACGGCGTGAGGTCCATGACGTCATCATGGCAGCATCGTGGTGCCATGCGCAAGTCTTCATGGCGCCTCGGGGTGGCGGCCTCAGGACTCGGCCGCTCTACCTGCGGAAACACCGAGGGGGCGATCTGGGTCATGGCGGCGGCATGAGCGCTCATGCACCTTTGGAGGCACGGAATGGCGCCACGTGGCACCACTTGGCACCAGGTGACGCCAAGCGACGCCACCCGGCATGTGCTGCTTGCGGGCGGACTCGGGATCGGCCGCGGCCGCGGCCCCGCCCGTCCTCCACCGCCCCGCGATCACCCGTCGAGCGGGGCGGAGGAGGCTCTCGGGTCGTGAGCTCCGATGCGACGGCCACGAGCATGCACGGAGCGCCCGAACCGCCCGCCGGGCGCCCACACCATCCATCGAGGGCACCGGCGGGCCTCCGGCGTGCCCGGTGCCGGTTCGGCCGGTGCGTCCGGCTGCCGTCCGCTCGACGCCCTGTGGCCCCGTAGGCCCGTCCCGCCGGCGGGACAAGGCAAGTCGGACCGTGGTGTGCCCCGTACCGGCACCGAGTTGTCTTGAAGCGCTCATCCACGTGCGTGAACGTGGAGGTGATCGAACGGCGTCAGAGGCTCACCGGAACGAGGGGGAACGACGTGGGAGACACCCGCAGGGACACGGACGTGGTGATCGCGGGCGCCGGGCCCACCGGCCTGATGCTCGCCTGCGAACTACGGCTGGCAGGCATCGACGTGACCGTGGTCGAGAAGCTCGCCGAACGATCGGGCGAGTCCCGCGCCGGCGGGATCCACTCCCGCACGCTGGAAGTCCTCGACCAACGCGGCATCCTCGACCGCTTCCTGGCCGAAGGCCAGCTCCAGCCCGTCGGCCACTTCTCCGGCCTCTACCTCGACTTCGACGAGTCCGAGTCCCGGCACCCCTACCCGCTGATGATCCTGCAGTCCGCCATCGAGCGGCTGCTGGAGGAATGGGCCACGGAACTCGGCGTACACGTGCGCCGCTCGTCCGAGGTCACCGCCATCGGCCAGGACCAGGACGGCGTGACCGTCGAGCTCGGTACGGCCCAGACAGCGCCCAAGACGCTGCGTGCCCTTTACCTCGTGGGCTGTGACGGCGGACGCAGCACCATCCGCAAACTGGCGGGCATCGACTTCCCCGGCACCGAACCCACCATGACCGCCCTCATCGGCGACGTCGAACTCCCCGACCTGCCCGAGGACTACGTCTGGGTACGCCGCACCCCCGTCGGCGACTACTCCGCCATCGCCTTCGAACCCGGCTGGCACCGCGTCATCACCTCCGAGTTCGACCGCGTCCCCGACCACGAACCACCCACCTTCGAACAGCTGCGGGAATCCCTGATCAGGGTCGCCGGCACCGACTTCGGCATGCACAGCCCCCGCTGGGTCTCCCGCTTCAGCGACGCCGCACGCCAGGCCGACCGCTACCGGGCGGGCCGCATACTCCTCGCCGGCGACGCGGCCCACATCCACTTCCCCGCCGGCGGCCAGGGACTCAACATGGGCGTCCAGGACGCGGTCAACCTCGGCTGGAAACTCGCCTCGGTCGTACGCGGCCAGGCACCCGAGAACCTGCTCGACTCCTACCACGCCGAGCGCCACCCCGTCGCCGAACGCGTCCTGCACAACACCCGCGCACAGTCGGCCCTCGTCCGCCCCGGCCCCCAGACCGACGCGCTGCGCGACGTCTTCAGCTCCCTGATGGTCTTCGACGACGTCAACCAATACCTGCGCCACCTGCTCAACGCACTCGGCATCCGCTACCCCACCGACGGCGACCACCCACTGACCGGCCGCCGCGTCCCCGACGCCGACCTCGAAGCGTCCGACGGCACCAGCCGCGTCTACGAGCTGCTCCACGCCGGCCGCCCCGTCCTGCTCGACCTGCACGGCAGCACCGACCTGGCCGCGGTCGCCAAGGGCTGGGCCGACCGCGTCGACCTCGCCGAAGCGCGTAGCGAGGACGAGCACTGGATGGTCCCCGCCATCGGCGACATCCCCGCCCCCGCAGCACTCCTCATCCGCCCCGACGGCCACGTCGCCTGGGCGGCCGACGCCGACGGCACGCCCGACACCGCCACCCTCCGCACCGCCCTCACCACCTGGTTCGGCCCGGCCCTGCAGGGGTGACACACCACCCGAAACGATCGGACGAAGGGACACACCGACAGTGAACAGCACGTGGTTCCGACGCTTCACCACGGCCGCGGGGGACGGGCCGCGGCTTGTGTGCTTCCCGCATGCGGGGGGCTCCGCGACGGCGTTCAAGGACCTGGCGCACACGCTGCCCGCGAACTTCGACGTGGTGTCCGTGCAGTACCCGGGGCGCCAGGAACGCTACGGAGAGACGCCGTTCACGGCCCTGGCCCCGCTCATCGAGGCGGTGGCCGAGGAGCTGACCCGCGAGCTGGCCGCAGACCGCGGACGGCCGTACGCCCTGTTCGGCCACAGCATGGGCGCGCTCGTCGCGTTCGAGACGGCCCTGCTGCTCGCCCAGGGTGAACTCCCGGGCCCCCAGCGGCTGTTCCTCTCCGGCCGGGGCGGGCCCGGTACCGACAGCCTCCCCTACCACCTCTTCGACGACAATGATGTGCTGGACGATGTGCGCAGGCTGGGCGGCATCGACCAGGCCATGCTCGCCGACCCCGACCTGCTGGAGCTGGTGCTGCCGGCGCTGCGCGCCGACTACAAGGCCCTCGGCACGTACAGCTGGCGCGGGGCCGAGCCGCTCGCCGCCGCGATGACCGTCCTGACCGGGGACAGCGACCCGATGATGGCGGTCGAGGATGCTCAGACCTGGCGGGCGCACACCACCGGGGACTTCGATGTGAAGGTCTTTCCGGGCGGCCACTTCTACCTCTTCGACCACCTCGACGGGGTCGCCGCGGCCGTCACCGAGGGGCTGCTCACAAAAGCCGCCGTTTCCTGACCGGCCGACAGCGACGAGGGGCCCGGCGGACCGTTCGCGGTCGGCCGGGCCCCTCGCACATCCCTCACGCGTACGTGTAGAAACCGCGGCCGGACTTCTTGCCCAGCAGACCGCCCTCGACCATGCGCAGCAGCAGCGGCGGAGGCGCGTACAGCGGCTCCTTGAACTCCTCGTACATGGCCTGCGCGATGGACACGGTCGTGTCCAGGCCGATGAGGTCGGCGAGCCGCAGCGGCCCCATGGGGTGCGAACAGCCCTGCTCCATGCCCTGGTCGACGACCTCGGCCGGCGCCAGGCCCGACTCGACCATCCGGACCGCGGACAGCAGGTACGGGAACAGCAGCGCGTTGACGAGGAAGCCCGCGCGGTCCGGCGAGGCGATCGGCTTCTTGCCGAGGACGTCGCGGACGAAGACCAGGGCCCGCGCGCTCACCGCCTCGTCCGTCAGCACCGAGGAGACCAGCTCGACGAGCGGCAGCGCCGGCACCGGGTTGAAGAAGTGCATGCCGAGCACCTGGCCCGGGCGCCGGGTCGCGGCGGAGAGCCGTACGACCGGGATCGAGGACGTGTTGGTCGCCAGGATCGCCTCCGGGTCCTCGACGATCTTGTCGAGGGTGGCGAACAGGTCCAGCTTGAGCTGCTCGTCCTCCTTGACCGCCTCGATCACCAGCTGGCGGTCCGCCAGGTCGGCGAGGTCACGGGTGTACGACACCCGGCCCAGCGCCGCGTCGCGCTCCTGCGCGGTCAGTTTGCCCTTGGCGACGCCCCGGCCGAGGGACGCGGCCAGCTTCTGCGGCGCCGTCCGGAGCGACGACTCGGAGAACACCGCGACCGTCACGTCGAGCCCGGCCTTCGCGCACAGTTCGGCGATGCCGGTTCCCATGATGCCGCTGCCGGCGACACCCACCCGGTCGATACCCTCACCGGCGTTGTGCGTGGACGTGGTCATGCGTGGGCCCCCCAGGTCAGAAGTGATGCTCCGATCGACATGCCGCCGCCGAACCCGGCGAGCAGCACCAGGTCGCCCCGCGACAGCGCTCCCGTGCGGTTGGCCTCGTCGAGGGCGACCGGCACCGAGGCGCTGCCGACGTTGCCGTACCTGATCAGGGTGCGGTGCGTCTGCGCGGCGCCCAGCCCCGTGCGCTCGACGACCTCGCTGAGCATCACGCCGTTGGCCTGGTGCGGTATGAAGTGGTCGACCGCGCCGATGTCGACGCCGGCCTTGCGCGCCAGCGCGAGCAGCGCCGGTGGCACGTGTTCGGCGACGAAGTCCCGTACGCCGCGGCCGTCCATCCTGAAGAAGTGGCCGCCCTCGGCGAGGGTCGCCGCCGACGCCGGATTGCGGCTGCCGCCGGCCTCGACACGGATCAGGTGGTGTGCGTCGCCGCGGCTGGACAGGTCGCTCGCGATGATCCCGTACGGCTCCGGCACCGCCCCGACGACCGCGGCGCCGGCGCCGTCGGCGAACAGGATCGCCGTCTTGCGGTCCGTGAAGTCCAGGATCCGCGAGTACACGTCCGCCCCGATGGCCAGCACCCGGGCGTCCGGCCGTACGGCCACCAGAGCGTGGGCCAGGGACAGCGCGTAGACGAAGCCGCTGCACACGACGTTGACGTCGAAGCAGGCCGCGCCGTAGGCGCCCAGGCCGTGCTGCACCAGGTACGACGTGGGCGGCTGCGGGAAGTCCCCGGTGGAGGTCGAGACGATGATGTAGTCGATCTGCTGCGCGGTCAGCCCCGCCTGTGCCAGCGCTCGTTCGGCGGCCTTCACCGCCAGGTCGGACGTCGCCTCGTGCGGGGCGGCGTAGCGCCGCGACCGGATCTGCGTCTTGCGCTCGATCCACTCCGCGGTGACGCCGACGCGCTCGGCGACCTCCTCGTTGCCCACCTCGTGTTTGGGCAGACAGGAGCCGGTGGACAGTATGCCGATCCCCATGTCAGGACACCCCTGCGACATCGGGCAGGCCGGCTGCGCGCAGCGGATTGAGCCGCGCCGCGCCGATCTTCTCCCGCAGTACGGGATCGGTGACGCCGAGCCCCTCCTCGGGCGCGAGGCAGAGCACGCCGACCTTGCCGATGTGCCTGTTCTTCTGGACCAGCCGTGCGGCCTCGCCCACTTCCGTCAGCGGGAACACCTCGGAGAGAACGGGGGAGAGATGCCCCAGCCGGAACAGCCGGTTGCACTCCGCCTGCTCCTGGAGGTTCGCCGCGTGGCTGCCCACGATCCGCTTGAGGTTCATCCAGAGGTAGCGGTTGTCGAAGTGGTGGTCGTAACCCGTGCTCGACCCGCAGGTGACGACCACTCCGCCCTTGCGCACGACGAACACCGAGATCCCGAACGTCGCCCGCCCGACGTAGTCGAACACGACATGCGGGTCCTCGCCGACCTGCCGGCGGATCTCCCGCCCGAGCCGCTTGCCCAGCTCGATCGTCCGCTCCGGGCTGGGCGCGCCGTCCCCGCCCATGCCGATCTCATTGCGGTCGATCACCACATCGCACCCGAGCCGGCGCAGCACCTCGGCCTTGCGCTCGGAGCTGACCACGCCGACGGCGATACCGCCCGCGTTCTTCACCATCTGTACCGCGAAGGCGCCGAGGCCGCCCGTCGCACCCCAGATGAGCACGACGTCGCCCTGCTTGATCCGGGCGCCGTTGGCACCGACCAGCATCCGGTACGAGGTCGCCGCGGTCAGCAGCACACCCGCCGACTCCTCCCAGGTCAGATGGGCCGGCTTGGGCAGCAGCTGGCTCGCGCGCACCACCGAGTAGTGGGCGAGCCCGCCGAAGTTCGTCTCGTAGCCCCAGATCCGCTGCCCCGAGCCGAGCATCGCGTCGGCGTGCGTCGCCGGTTCCTGCTCGTCGACCTGGACACAGCTGACGACCACGTGGTCGCCCACCTTCCAGTGCCGTACCCCGGCCCCGACCCGTACGACGATGCCGGCCGCGTCCGACCCCACCACCTGGTGCGGCAGATCGTGCCGGGCGGCGTACCCGCCCTGGCGGGCGTAGCGCTCAAGGGACCGGAACGTGGGCACCGGCTCGAACGTCGCCGACCACACCGTGTTGTAGTTGATGGAACTCGCCATGACGGCGACGACCACCTCGTCCGGCGCGATGTCCGGCATCGGCACCGGCCCGACGTGCAGCGACTTGCGGACGTCCTTGTCCTCCATGCCGTCGAACATGCCGAGATCCGAGGCCAGCAGATGCGCGGCCTGGTAGTGCGAGGGAAGTTCGTGTCGCCCGATCTCGTCCGGGCCGGCCCCGGACAGCAGGGCTTCTGTCAAAGAATCCATGATTCCCCTTCTCCTTACCCCGCTGACGGGAAAGCGGTTGGGCGGCGGACCGCGGTCAGAGGACCGCGCCCTCCTTCGTCCGCCTGCACAGGCTCGGCCTGCTGGACCGGCCGAGGTCCTTCCACATGTCCGACAGGCCGATGACGGTGCGCGCCGCGAACAGCCTGCGGATGGACACCTCCTGCTTCAGCTCCGACCGGATCAGGCCGACCAGCCGGATCGCCCGCAGCGAGTTGCCGCCGAGGTCGAAGAAGTCCTCGTCGATGCCCACCCGGTCCAGCTCGAGCACGTCGGCGAAGGCCGCGGCCAGGATCCGCTCGGTGTCGTTGCGTGGTGCCCGGTACGTGCGCTCGTCGAACCCGGGCTCGGGCAGCGCCGCCCGGTCCACCCGCCCGCCCGCCGTCACCGGCAGACGGTCCAGCACCGTGAACACCGACGGCACCATGGACTCCGGCAGCCGTCCCGCGGCGAACCGGCGCAGCTCGTCGGCCGAGACGGTCCGGCCGGCCGCCGGGACGACATAGGCCACCAGGTGCTGCTGCCCGGAGCCGTCCGCGTGGACGACCACGACCGACTGCGCGAGGCCGGTGTGCTCGCACAGCACCTCCTCGACCTCGGCCGGCTCGACCCGGACGCCGCGCACATCCACCTGGGCGTCGGCCCGGGCCACGTACTCCAGCCGGCCGTCGGTGCCCCACCGCACCCGGTCCCCGGTCCGGTGCATGAGCGCTCCGGCCGGACCGAACGGGCAGGGTACGAAGCGCTCCGCGGTCGCCGCGGGCCGCCCGGGGTAGCCACGCACCACACCGGGCCCGGCCACGTACAGCTCTCCGGTCACGCCGACGGGGACCGGCGCCAGGCCCGGGCCCAGGACGTAGAGGGCGGTGTTGTCCATCGGGCGGCCGACCGTGCCCGCGTGGCGCGCCGGTTCGCCTGCGGCCAGGCGGTCGCAGGCGGCGAACACGGTCGATTCCGGCACGCCGTGGCCGTTGACGATCGTCAGCTCGGGGCAGGCCTCCCGGACCCGGCGCAGCGCGGCCGCGGACACGCGGTGGCCGCCGGTCCACACCTCGCGCAGCCCGGCGAGGGCCTCGGGGCGCTCGGCCGCGATCGCCGAGAACAGGCCCGCGGGCAGCCACACCGTGGAGATCCCGTGCGCCGCGCGCGCCGTGGTCAACGCGTCGATGTCGAGGTCCCCGGGGGGAGCCACGACCACCCGGCCGCCGTTCAGCAGGGGCACCCACAGGTCGAGGGCGAGTGCGTCGCAGGTGTGCGGCGCGTGCCACAGCACGGTGCCGTGGCCGGCTTCCCGCCAGTGGTGGTCCAGGACGAACCGCTCCATGTTGCGGTGGGTCAGCCCGACTCCGGTGGCGGCGCCGGCCGTTGCGGAGTCGTACAGGACGGCCAGCAGGTTGTCCTGGTGGGCGCTCGCCGCGGCGGCGCTGTCGTTGTCGGCGGTGTCGGCGGTGCCGGAGACGAGGTCGTCGCACACGAGCGCCGGGACGTCCGTGACCACGGAGAGCAGTTCGGCGGTCGTCGCGTCGGTGAGCAGGGCGACCGCCGAGGTCTCGTCGATCCGCGACCTGACGGACTGGGCCGGGGACGCCGGATCGATCGGCAGATAGGCTCCGCCCGCCTTCACCACGCCCAGCAGGGCGACGGCGAGGTCCACCGACCGGGGCAGCGCCACCGCCACCACCGTCTCGGGTCCGACGTGCCGCCGGCGCAGCGCCTCGGCCAGCCGGCTCGAGCGCGCGTCCAGCTCCCGGTAGGAGACCGTGTCGTCGCCGGAGACCAGCGCGACGGCGTCGGGCTCCCGCTCCACCACCCGGGCGAACAGCTGCGGGACCGTCAGACCCGGAAGCGGCGCGTTCGTGTCGTTCGGCGCCTCCAGCACCTGGTGCCGCGCGGCGCCGCTCACCACGTCCAGCGCACCGACCGGCTGCGCGCCGGCGGCCACCACGGCACGGATGTACGCGATCAACTCCTCGCCGATGAAGCGCAGTTCCGCACGGTCGTACAGGCGGGCGGGGGCGTCGAGCCGGATGAAGAGGTCGCTGTCGGGGCTGCCGTCGGTGTAGACGCCGATCGACAGTTCCTCGAACGTGCCGGTCGTCGCGCCGCAGTAACGCGCCGGGCTGTCGCCGAAGCGGAGCTGCTCCACGAACTCGACGACGTTGACGACCGCCCCGTAACTGCCGCGTCCGCTCAGGACGGTTCCGGCAGCGCGCTGGATGTCCGAGTAGTGGCAGGCGGTGTGGTCGAAGAGGTCGTACGTCTGGTCCACGAGCGTGTCGGCGATCTCGGTGAAGGTCGCGTCGAGGTCGACCGCCACCCGCACCGGCACCACGTTCACCGCGAGGCCGGGCGTCCGGCTCGCCACGCCGACCCGGTTGCCGACGGCCAGCGAGAGGAGGAACTCCGGCCGGTCGCAGCGGTGCCGCAGGAACACCGCCGTGGCCGCGGTCAGCATCTGCGACATCCACACGCCCATGGACTTGGCGGTGCCGCTCCACACGTCCGCCTCGGCGCGGGGAACGGTCAGGGTCCGGCTCACCATGCCGATGGTCTCGGCCACCTCCGACCAGCGGTCGGCGCTGCTCATCGGTTCGGACAGCGCGGAGCGCTGCGCGTCGGACAGGGCGACGCGCGGGACCTGCGCGGGCGCGGGCGCGTCGGTCAGGTAGTCGCGCCAGAACTCCGAGTCCTCGGTGAACTTCGGGGAGGCGAGGTACTGCGTCGCCTCGGTGGCGAACGACTCGGCGTCCCACGGGTGCGGCAGCTCCGGTACCCGCTCCCCGCGCACCAGCGCCGTGTAGACCTCGGCGAGGCGCTTGGACAGCAGGCCGCCGGCGCCGAACCCGTCGGAGATGAGGTGGTGGTAGGCGATCACCAGGAGGGAGCGGGTCGGCGCGAGTTCGACCACGCCGAGGCGGAACAGCAGGTCCCGCTCCAGGTCGAACGGCTCGCGCACCAGGTCGGCCAGGGCCTCGCGCGCCGCCTGCTCGGGGTCGGCCTCGGCGCTGAGGTCGAGGAAGAACGGCCGCCAGTCCCCCAGTTCCCGGGGAATGAGGCGCAGTCCGCCGCCGTCGTCGACGAAGTTGACGCGCAGCACCTCCGCCTCGCCCATCACGTGCAGGAACGCGGACCGGATGACCGCCGCGTCCAGCTCACCGTCCACATCCCACATGGTCAGCGCGTGGTTCGGCGTGTCGGGAGCCATGTGCTGCGCCCGCCACATGCCTTTGTGCGCAGACGACGCACCGAATGAAGGCACAGAGATCAACCCCTCGACAAACAAACCGGGACACCGGAGGAATTCGCAGGTCACCCCCTATGGTCGGGAGGGTGGGCCAGCCGTTCAAGACAATGTGATTCCGGGCGGGACAAGCCGCTGTCGAGCTTGCGGTGTCCCGCCGGCGGGACCTTTCACCGCGGAACGCGCGTGGATATCGAGGACACGATATGTCCGGCGACCAGTCGCGCGGTCGGGTGCCGCAGCACCATGTTCGCCTTCAGTTTGAGCCCGGTCGACGCGCTCAGGCGTTTGCTCAGCTCCATCGACAGCATGGAGTCGAATCCGATCTCGAAGAATTTCTCGTCGGGGTCGATGGACGCGCTGGAGGAATGTCCGAGGACGACGGCGGCCTTCTCCAGGACGTGGTCGAGGACGAGTGTCGTCGCTTCGTCGCCGGGGAGGGCGGAGATCCTGTCCGGCAGCGGGACGACCTGGTCGTCGTCCGCGGGCGGCTCCGTCGGGGACGCCTGCGCCGCCGCCGTGGGCGAGGAGTTCAGCCAGTACCGCTGCCGCTGGAAGGCGTACGTCGGCAGGTCCACCCGCCGGCGCGTCCCGAACAGGGCGCCGAAGTCCACGGTCCCGCCCCGGACGTACAGCTGGGCCAGCGAGCCGAGTACGGCCGCCACCTCGTCGCGGTCCCGCCGCGACGACGACAGGACCAGCGCGTCGTCCACGTCCTCGACGATCTCCTGCACCGGGACATTCAGCACGGGGTGCGGGCTCATCTCGATGAACACCCCGAAGCCGTCCTCCGCCAGCTGCCGGACGGACGTCTCGAAGAGGACCTTTTCGCGCAGGTTGTTGTACCAGTAGTCGGCGTTCAGCCCCGCGGTGTCGATGATTTCGCCGTAGAGGGTCGAATAGAAGGGCAGCGTCGACGATTTCGGGCTCACGTCGGTCAGCGCGCCGATCACCTGGTCGCGGACCCGGGTCACCTGGTGGGAATGGGAGGCGTAATCGACCGGTATTCTCCGCGCCTGGGCGCCGTCGGCCTTCATCTTCTCGACGAATTCGTCGAGTGCGTCCGGTTCCCCGGACACCACCACGGAGCGGGGTCCGTTGACCACGGCGACGCCCACCCGGTCGCTCCACGGCGCCAGTCGCTCTTCCACGACCTCGGCGGACTCCGCGACCGAGGCCATCCCGCCGAGCCCCTTCAGCTCGATCAGGGCCTTGCTGCGCAGCGCCACGATCCTGGTGGCGTCCCGCAGGGACAGCGCACCGCAGACGTAGGCGGCGGCTATCTCGCCCTGGCTGTGGCCCACCACCGCGGCCGGTTCCACGCCCCAGGACCGCCACAGGGCGGCCAGGGACACCATCACGGAGAACAGCGCCGGCTGCACCACGTCCACCCGCTCGAGGGTCGGCGCCCCCGCCGCGCCGCGCAGCACGTCGAGCAGCGACCAGTCGACCCACTCGGCCAGTGCGGCCGCGCACGCGTCGAGGGACTGCGCGAACACCGGGAAGGCGTCGTACAACTCCCGGCCCATGCCGAGCCACTGCGAGCCCTGCCCCGGGAACACGAAGGCGACGCCACCGAGGTTCCCGGCGATGCCGCGCACCACCCCGGCGCGGTCCGCGCCGTCGCTCAACGCCGCCAGGCCGCCCAGCAGTTCGTCCCGGTCGCGGCCCAGGACCACCGCGCGGTGCTCGAACCGTGACCGGCTCGACACCAGCGACCAGCCGGCGTCGGCGAGGTCCAGGTCCGGGCCGGCGGCGAGGAAGTCGCGCAGCTTGCCCGCCTGCTGCTCCAGCGCCTTCGCCCTCTTGCCCGACACCACCCACGGCACCAGACCGCCGACCACACCCGCCTCAGGGCCGCGCTCCTCCACCTCCTCCTCGGGGGCCTCTTCCAGGATCACGTGCGCGTTGGTGCCGCTGACCCCGAACGACGACACCCCGGCCCGCCGCGGACCGTCCGCCCGGGGCCATTCACGCCCCTCCACCAGCAGTTCGACACCGCCGGATGACCAGTCGACGTGGTGCGACGGCTCGTCCACGTGCAGGGTCTTGGGCAGGTACCCGTGGCGCATGGCCTGCACGGCCTTGATGACGCCGGCGACCCCGGCGGCGGCCTGGGCGTGACCCATGTTCGACTTCAGGGACCCCAGCCAGAGCGGCCTGTCCTCGGCCCGGTCCCGACCGTAGGTCGCCAGCAGCGCCCCTGCCTCGATGGGATCCCCCAGCGCGGTCCCGGTGCCATGGGCCTCGACCAGGTCCACGTCACCGGCCGCGACCCCCGCGTTCGCCAGGGCCTTCAGAATCACCTTCTCCTGGGCGCGGCCGTTGGGAGCGGTCAGCCCGTTGCTGGCCCCGTCCTGGTTCACCGCGCTGCCGCGTACGACAGCCAGCACCGGGTGGCCGTTGCGCCGGGCGTCGGACAGCCGCTCCAGGAGCAGCACACCCACCCCCTCGGCCCAGCCGGTGCCGTCGGCCGTGTCCGCGAAGGCCTTGCACCGGCCGTCGGCCGACAGGGCCTCCTGCCGGGAGAACTCCACGAACATCGCGGGCGTCGCCATCACCAGCGCCCCGCCCGCCAGCGCGAGCGAGCACTCCCCCGAACGCAGCG
Source organism: Streptomyces sp. NPDC001709 (assembly GCF_053596375.1). Classification (NCBI taxonomy): domain Bacteria; kingdom Bacillati; phylum Actinomycetota; class Actinomycetes; order Kitasatosporales; family Streptomycetaceae; genus Streptomyces; species Streptomyces sp. NPDC001709. The sequence continues at coordinate 78,086 of NZ_JBSFGB010000010.1, forward strand.
ACTGCACCGCCATGTGCAGGGCCACCAGGGACGAGGAGCACGCCGTGTCCACCGACACCGCCGGGCCGGTCAGCCCCATCTCGTACGCCACCCGGCCCGACGCGACGCTCAGCGCGCTGCCGTACAGGAGGTAGCCCTCCAGCTCCTTCTGGCCGCCCTCCAGGAAACGCCACCCGTACTCGGACGAGCTGACCCCGGAGAAGACGCCGACCTCGGACCCGCGCACGTCGGCGGGGACGATGCCGGCCCGTTCGAAGACCTCCCAGGACGTCTCCAGCAGCAGGCGGTGGTGCGGGTCGACGGCCAGCGCCTCACGCGGGCTGAGGTGGAAGAAGTCCGCGTCGAATCCGGCGACGTCGGCCAGGAACCCTCCCTGGCGCGTGTACGCCTTGCCTGCGGCGCCGGGATCCGGGTCGTACACGTCCCGCCACCCGCGGTCCTGCGGGAAGTCGCCGACGACGTCCCGGCCTTCGCGGACCACGTCCCACAGGTCCTCGGGCGTCGACACGCCTCCCGGGTAGCGGCATGCCATGGCCACCACGGCGATCGGCTCGCCGCGGCCGGTCTTCAGGGCGTCGTTCTCCTGCCGGAGGCGGTCGCGCTCCTCGATGAGCGTGCGGAGTGCCCGCTGGACCCGGTCCGTGCCGTCCGCGGTGCGATCTGCGGAGTTGGTCATGTCACTTACCCCTTCTCACCCAGAGCCAGGTCGACCAGTGCGTCCAGGTCCAGGTCCGACAGTTCGTCAGCGTCGGCGTCCACGGCCGCCACGGGTGCGTCGCCGCTCGGCTCGGGCGCCTCGGCGCACGCCAGGACCAGTTCCAGGACGCCCGCGCCGCGCAGGCTGTCGATCGGGACGGTCCGCAGCACCTCCCGGATCCGCGCGTCCTCGGCGTCCTCGGCCGGGCCTGTGTCCTTTGCCGGACGCAGCAGGCCGAAGAGGTGCTCGCTCAGCTCGCGTGGTGTCGGGTAGCTGAAGACGATGGTGGACGGCAGGCGCAGCCCGGTGGAGGCATTCAGGCGGTTGCAGAGTTCGACCGCGGTCAGCGAGTCGAATCCGAACCGGGCGAACGCCTCGTCGACGTCGACACCTCTGCTGGACGCGTGTCCGAGCACGACGGCGATCTGCTCGCGCAGCCAGTCCAGGAGGGCGGTCCGCGCCTCGTCCGCCGGCAGGGTGGCCAGCTTCGCGGTCAGTCCTCGCGAGCCGCCGTCCTTGGCCGTGCCCGCCCTGTTCCGGCGCGGACGACCGCCCTCGACGAGGTCGCGCAGCAGTGACGGCAGCTCGTCACCGGTCTTGTCGCGCAGCGCGACGATGTCCAGCCGGGCCGGGACGAGGACCGGCTTGCCGCTCGCGCACGCCGCGTCGAACAGGGCCAGTGCCTCGTTCGTCGGCATCGCGGCGATGCCCATCCGCCGCAGCCGGGAGAGGTCTGCCTGGTCCAGTTCCCCGGTCATGCCGCTGCTCTGCTCCCACCAGCCCCAGCACAGCGAGGTGCCGGGCAGGCCGGCCGCCCTGCGCTGTGCCGCCAGACCGTCCAGGAAGGCGTTCGCCGCGGCGTAGTTGGCCTGTCCCGCGTTGCCGAGCGTGCCCGCGAGGGCGGAGAACCCGATGAACGCCGACAGCGTGTGCTCCCGGGTCAGCTCGTGCAGGTTGACCGCGCCGCCGACCTTGGCGCGCAGCACGTGGTCGATGCCCTGCGCGGTCAGCGACTCGACGGTGCCGTCCGCGAGCACACCCGCCGCGTGCACGACCGCGGTCAGCGGGTACCGGCCGGGCAGGTCCGCGAGCAGGTCCGCCACGGCGGCCCGGTCCGCGACATCGCACTCCACGACCCGTACGGTCGCCCCCGCGTCCTGAAGGTCCCGGACCAGCTCGGGTACCCCGTCGGCCGCCGTTCCGCGACGGCTCGCCAGCAGCAGGCTCCGTACGCCGCGTTCGGCGACGAGGTGCCGGGCCACGAGCGACCCCACGCCCCCGGTGCCGCCGGTGACCAGCACGGTGCCGCCGCCGAGGCCGTCGCCCACCTCGAGGACCAGCTTGCCGACGTGGCGGCCCTGGCTCATCTCGCGGAAGGTACGGCGCGCGTCGCGGATGTCGCGCAGGGAGACCGGGCTCAGCCGCACCCGCCCGTCGGCGAACAGCTCCATGACGGCCCGGAACATCTCCTGGATCGCGTCCGGGCCGGCCTCGTAGAGGTCGAAGGCCGCGTAGTCGACTCCGGGGTGGCCGGCCACCACCCGACGGGGGTCGCGGATGTCCGTCTTGCCCATCTCGACGAAGTGTCCCCCGCCCGGCAGCAGCGTCAGCGAGGCGTCGACGAACTCGTGCGCGAGGGAGTTGAGTACGACGTCCACACCGCGGCCGCCCGAGGAGCGCAGGAACTTCTCTGCGAACTCCAGGTCGCGCGAGGACGCCAGGTGCTCCTCGTCGATGCCCAGGCCGCGCAGCACGGGCCACTTGGCGGGGCTCGCGGTGGCGTAGACCTCGGCACCGACGTGCCGGGCCAGTTGGACCGCGGCCATGCCGACGCCGCCTGCCGCGGCGTGGATGAGGATCCGCTGCCCCTTCCTGAGGTTCGCCACGCGGAAGAGCCCGTAGTAGGCGGTGAGGAAGGTGCACGGCACGGACGCCGCCTCGGCGTAGCTCCACCCGTCGGGGATGGGCACGAGCATCCGGTGGTCCGCCACGGCCGTGCGGCCGAAGGCGCCGGTGAAGATGCCGGTCACCCGGTCGCCCGGCGCCAGACGTGTCACGTCGTCCGCCACCTCCAGGACGACTCCGGCGCCCTCGCTGCCCAGCCCGGCGTCGATGGCCGTCTTGTCCACCAGACCCAACGCGATCGTGACATCACGGAAGTTGAGGCCCGCGGCCTGCACGGCGATGCGGACCTGGCCGCTCGTCAGGGGCGCTTCCACCTCCGGGCACGGGACCCAGGTCAGGTTCTCCAGCGTCCCCTTGTTCGGGATGCCGAGCCGGTGGGCGCCGGCCGCCGGCGGCTCGATCCGCTGGTCGTCCGCTGCGGCCACGGCCAGGCGGGGCACGAGCAACGCGCCGTCACGCAGCGCCAGTTGGGACTCGTCGAGGGCGAACGTGTCCGGGAAGCGGGCCCAGGACGTCGCCGCGTCGTCGAGGTCCACCAGCCGGAACCGGCCGGGATGCTCGGTCCCGGCGGACCGGATCAGGCCCCACACGGACGCGCCGGGCAGGCTTTCGACACGCTCGCCCACACCCGTGTCGAGAGCCAGCCGCGTGAGCACCACCAGCGTGGACTGCGCGAGGGCCGCCTCGGCGAGGAACCGCTGGACCCACTCCAGTACGCGCTTGTCCGTGTCGCCGACCACGGTGAGCAGATCGGGACCGGCGGCGACGAAGTCGTCAAGGCACAAGACGATGTGCCGGGGCGCCTGCCCGGAGAGGACCTCGTCCAGGGACTCGTAGAGCACGGTGCTCCCGCCGCCCGCCTCCAGAAGCCGGGGGGCCAGGCCGCTTCGCGCACCGAGGACGGCCCACCGCTCGTGGTGGGCCCGCGGCTTGCCCTCCTTCACCGGCCGCCACTGCACCTCGTACAGCGACCGCTCCTGCCCGCCGCGCGCCGAGCGCACCTGCTCGGCACTGGCCGGCCGGAACGTCAGCGCCCCGACGGAGGCGATCTTGCGGCCGTGCTCGTCGGCGACCACCAGCGACACGCTGTCCTCGCCGGCCGCGGAGAGCCGGACCCGCACGGTCGGGCCGCACTGCCCGGCCAGGTCCACGCCGGACCACGAGAAGGGCATCCGGCCCTGCTCGCCCGTCACCTCGATGACACCGCCGACGATCGACGCGTGCAGGACGGTGTCCATCAGGGCCGGGTGCAGGGCGAAGGCGCCGGCGGCCGAGCCCTCGGCGGTCTCGGGGAGCGTGGCGAGCGCGAAGAGGTCGTCGCCGTGCTGCCAGACCTCGCGCAGCCCGCGGAACACCGGACCGTAGTCGAAGCCCGCGTCCGCGAAGTCGTCGTAGAGGGCGTCGATGTCGAGCTGCCGGGCCCCGGCCGGGGGCCAGGTGGCGAGCGCGCGCGTGTCATCCGCCCAGGTGGCCGTCGGCGCGGTGGCCGGTGCCAGGTTGCCCATGGCGTGCCGGGTCCAGCCGCCCACCGCCGGGCCGTCCGCGCCGGGGCGCGAGTACACGTCCAGGGAGCGGCGTCCGCTCTCGTCCGCCGCGCCGACGACGACCCGCACCTGCACGTCGCCCTGGTCGGGGATGATCAGGGGGACTTCCAGGGTGAGTTCCTCGACCGCGCCGCACCCGACGTGGTCGCCCACCGACAGCGCCAGGTCCAGGTAGGCCGTCGCCGGTACGACGACCGCGCCGAACACGGCGTGGTCGGCCAGCCAGCCGTGGGTCCGCAGGGACCACAGGTCGGTGAAGACCACCTCGTCCGTGCCGGGGTGGTCCACCACGGCGCCGAGCAGCGGGTGCTCCGCGGCCGACAGACCGGCGGAGGCGACGTCCGCCGACCCCGCCTGGGCCCGCAGGTCCAGCCAGTACCGCTGCCGCTGGAACGCGTACGTCGGCAGGTCCACCCGCCGGCGCGTGCCGAACAGGGCGTGCCAGTCCACGGACCGGCCCCGGACATGCAGGTGGGCCAGCGCGCCGATCAGCGCCTGCGGCCCGGTGCGGTCCCGCCGCGACGCCGACAGGACCAGCGCGTCGTGCACGCCCTCACCGGCGAAGGCCTCCTGGGTGATGCTCGCGAGCGTCGCTCCCGGCCCCACCTCCAGGAAGACGGTCGCGCCGGCCGCACGGGCGCACTCCACCGCGTCGTAGAAGCGGACGGGCTCCCGGAGGTGGCCGACCCAGTACTCGACGCTCGTCAGCTCCTGGAGCGTGACCTCGCGGCCCAGCCGGGTCGAGACGATCGGGATCGCCATCTCGCCCGCGGGGAGCACGGCGAGCGATCCCGCGAACTCGTCCAGGATCGGGTCCATGAGCGGGGAGTGGAACGCGTGGTCGACCGGGAGCAGCTTCGCCGAGGTGCCGTCGGCGACCAGCCGGTCGCGGAGGGCGTGGACCTGGTCGCGCAGGCCCGAGACCACGACCGACTCCGGGCCGTTGACGGCGGCGATGCCGACGCGGTCGTACCGGCCGAGCAGCGTGCTCATCCGGGCTTGAGAGGCGCGTACGGCCAGCATGGCGCCGGGCTCGGTGACCGTCTGCATGGTCCGGCCGCGTGCCGCCACGAGCCGGGTCGCGGTGTCCAGGTCGAAGACCCCGGACACATGGGCGGCGGCGATCTCGCCGACGGAGTGGCCGATCAGGTGGTCGGGCCGCGGGCCGTACCGCGCCAGCAGCCGGTACAGGGCGACCTGCAGGGTGAACAGCGCGGGCTGTGCGATGTCCGTGCGCTCACGCTGCGCGGGTTCGAGCTCGTCGGCGAGGAGCAGGGGCCGCAGCGCGAAGGGGAGGTGCGCGTCGAAGCGTGCGCAGGTCTCGTCGAGGCTCTGCGCGAAGACGGGGAAGGTGTCGTACAACTCGCGTGCCACACCGGCCCATTGCGTGCCCTGGCCCGGGAACATGAAGACGGATCCGCCGGGCTCCCCGGCGGCGGCGCGGATCACCGCGGCGGACTCCTCGCCGTCGCGCAGCGCGGCCAGAGCGCTCAGCAGGTCGTCGCGGTCGTGCCCCAGGACCACCGCGCGGTGCTCGAACCGCGTCCGGCTCGACACCAGCGACCAGCCGGCATCGGCGAGGTCCAGGTCCGCGTCGGCGGCGAGGAAGTCGTGCAGCCTGCCCGCCTGCTGCTCCAGCGCCTTCGCGCTCTTGCCCGACACCACCCACGGCACCAGGCCGCCGACGACGCCCTCGCCCGGGCCGCTCTGCTCCGCCTGCTCCTCGGGCGGGGCCTCTTCCAGGATCACGTGCGCGTTGGTGCCGCTGACCCCGAACGCGGACACGCCGGCCCGCCGGGGCCGTCCCTCGGCCGTGGTCCAGTCCCTGGCCTCGGTCAGCAGCTCCACCGCCCCCGCCGACCAGTCCACGTGCGTCGAGGGACGGTCCACGTGCAGCGTCTTGGGCAGCACCCCGTGCCGCATCGCCATGATCATCTTGATCATGCCGCCGACGCCCGCGGCCGCCTGCGCGTGGCCGATGTTCGACTTCAACGACCCGAGCAGGAGCGGGCTTTGCGGGTCCCTCTCCTGGCCGTAGGTGGCCAGCAGAGCACCCGCCTCGATGGGGTCGCCCAGCGTCGTGCCGGTGCCGTGCGCCTCCACCACGTCCACATCGCTCGCCTGCACCCGGGCGTTCGCCAGCGCCGCCCGGATCACGCGCTGCTGGGCCGGTCCGCTCGGCGCGGTCAGCCCGTTGGACGCCCCGTCCTGGTTGATCGCCGAACCGCGGATCACCGCCCAGATCCGGCGCCCGTTGCGCCGCGCGTCCGAGAGCCGCTCCAGGACCAGCACGCCGACGCCCTCGGAGAAGCCGGTGCCGTCGGCCGCGTCCGCGAACGCCCTGCACCGGCCGTCCGCGGACAGACCGCGCTGCCGCGACATCTCCCGGAAGACCTGCGGCATCCCCACGACGGTGACGCCACCGGCCAGGGCGAGGCCGCATTCGCCCTGCCGCAGCGACTGCACCGCCTGGTGCACCGCCACCAGCGACGACGAGCACGCGGTTTCGGTCGACACCGCCGGGCCCTCCAGACCCAGCGTGTACGCCACGCGCCCGGACGCCACGCTCAGCAGGGAACCGATCTGCGCGTAGCCCGCGATGGCCTCGGGGGTGGCGAAGTGGTTGCCGTATCCGAAGTACGCGAGACCGGCGAACACGCCGGTGTCGCTGCCGCGCAGGGTCTCCGGGTCGATCCCGGCTCGTTCCACGGACTCCCACGCGGTCTCGAGGAGCAGCCGGTGCTGCGGGTCGGCGGACAGCGCCTCGCGCGGGCTGATCCCGAAGAACTCGGCGTCGAAGTCGCCCGCGTCGTACAGGAATCCGCCCTTGCGCGTGTAACAGGTGCCGGGCCGGTCCGGGTCCGGGTCGTACTCCAGGTCCCAGTTGCGGTCCTCGGGGAAGTCGGAGACGACGTCCGCCTCCGCCCGCACCAGCTCCCACAGGTCCTCCGGGGATGCCACCCCGCCCGGGTAGCGGCAGGCGACACCCACGATCGCGATGGGCTCGGCGGCGGCGTCCGTCAGCTCCTGCAGTCGCTTGCGGGTCTCGATCAGCTCGATCGATGTCCGCTTGAGGTAGTCGAGAACCTCGGCGTTGTTGTCGTTTGTCATCGCTTTCCCCTAGCCGAGCTCTTTGTCCAGAAGCGCGAGAAGCTCTCCCGCGGAGGCCGCACCGATCTGGTCGGCGAGGCCGGCCGGTGCTCCGGCGCTCGCCATGGAACGGACTCGGCCCTGCAGCTCGCCGAGCAAAGTGGAAATGGTGGTCTTGTCCTCCTCCGCGAGCCGGCGGAACGCGTCCTCCAGCCGGGCGCCCAGTCCTTCGATCTCCTTGACCAGGTGATCGGCCGGGGACTGCGGGGCGGCAGCGGAGTCGGGGGTGATGCCCGCGCCCAGGAACCGGGCGACGGCGGCCGGGTTCGGGTGGTCGAACACGAGCGTGGCGGGCAGTTTCAGGCCGGTCACCGCCGCCAGCTTGTTGCGTAGCTGCAGCGCCGTGAGCGAGTCGATCCCGAGTTCCTTGAACGTCGCGGCGGGACCGATCCGCCCGGTGTCGGGGTGCCCGAGGACGAGTGCGGTCTGGGTCCGTACGGCATCGAGCAGCGCCGCCTCCGCCTCGGCCGGCGGCAGCGACTTCAGCTGCTGCGCGAGCGAGACGTCGGTGGGTGCCGGGCCGGCCGGGCCGCCGGGACCGGCGGACGTGCCGGCCAGCGTGCGCAGGAGCGGCGAGGCCATCGGGCCGAGCGTCGTCAGGTTCAGCCGCACCGGCACGAGCACCGGCTCGTCCACCGAGACCGCCGAGTCGAAGAGCGCGAGCCCCTCCTGCGACGACAGCGGCCGCACGCCCTGCTGCTGCATGCGGACCACGTCCGCGTCGGTGAGGTCGGCGCTCATCTCGCTGCGCTCCGCCCAGAAGCCCCAGCCCAGTGCGCGGGCCGCCAGTCCCTCGGCCCGGCGCGCCTGCGCGAGGCCGTCGAGGAAGGCGTTGGCCGCCGCGTAGTTGGCCTGTCCCGCGAAGCCGAGCACGCCGGCGACCGAGGAGAACAGCACGAACGCGGACAGGTCCAGGTGCCGGGTCAGCTCGTGCAGATTCCAGGCTCCGCGCACCTTCGGCGCGAGGACCGCGTCCAGGCGGTCCTCGGTCAGGGCCTCCACGAGGCCGTCGTCCAGCACGCCCGCGCAGTGGATCACCGCGGTCAGCGGGTGCTCGGACGGCACCCCGGCGATCAGTTCGGCGACGGATTCGCGGCTTGTCACGTCGCAGGCCACGATGTCGACGTGCGCCCCGGCCCCGGTCAGCTCCTCGCGCAGCGCGGCCGCCGCCGGAGCCCCCGCCCCGCGCCTGCTGGTCAGCACCAGGCGGCGCACCCCGTGCCGCGCGACGAGGTGCCGGGCCAGCATCGCGCCCAGGCCGCCGGTACCGCCGGTGATCAGCACCGAACCGGAGCCGAGGGCGTCCGGTGCCCCGCCGGACGCGCCCGTGGCGTGCACCAGTCGGGGTGTGGTCACGCTGCCGGCCCGGATCTTGAGCTGGGCCTCCCCGGTGGCGGCCGCGGCCGGGACCTGGGCCCACGAGGCGGCCCGGTCGTCCGTGTCCACGAGCGTGAACCGGCCCGGGTTCTCGGTCTGCGCGGTACGCAGGAATCCCCAGATCGCGGCAGCCGCGGGGTCGGGGTGCGGCACCTGCTCGTCGTGGAACGCGTCCCGCGTCACGACGACCAGGCGGGAGTCACCGAACCGTTCGTCGCAGAGCCAGGTCTGCGTCCAGCGCAGCACACGGTGGAGGTTCCGCTCGACGTCGGCGGGTGTGTCGGCGCCGTCCGCGCGCTCGATGCCGGCGATGACGAGTGGGGGTATCTCCCCGCCCAGGGCGGCGAGTTCGTCGAGGTCGGTGAAGACCGCCCGGTCCTGGCCCAGGGAGGCGGTGATGGCGTCGGATCCGCCCACCACCGCGTACCGGTCCGCGGCCGGACCGGACGCGACCGTGAGGGGGACCCAGTCCACCTGGAACAGCGAGTCCTGGCGGTCGAAGCTCAGCTCGGTCAGCTGCTCGACGTCCGCGGGCCGCATTCTCAGCGATGCGACGCCGCCGACCGGTGCCCCGCTGTGGTCCGCGAGGGTCACGGACAGCGTGTCCTCGCCCGCGGGGGCGAGCCGGACGCGCAGCGCCGTCGGCCGGGCGGAGCCGACGCGGATGCCCGTGCAGCGCACCGGCAGCCAGCCTTCGGGCCGGGAGTTGTCGACGAACCGCCCCAGGCCGACCGGGAGCAACGCGGCGTGCAGCAGTGCCGGGTGGATCCGGAACCGGCCCTGGTCCGCGCCGTCGGACGCGGGCAGCTCCACCTCCGCGAACAGGGTGTCGCCCTGGCGCCACACCTGCCGCAGACCCCGGAACAGGGGCCCGTGGCCGAACCCGAGGGCGGACAACCGTGCGTACTCGTCCTCGAAGGGCACGGCGGCCGCGCCCGCGGGAGGCCACGCGAGGAGGCCTTCGGGCGCGTGGGTTCCCGTGGTGTCGGATCCGACGGTCCCGACGGCGTTGCGGGTCCACTCGGGTTCGCCCTCGCCGCGTGAGTGCACGCTGATCACACGCTTGCCGTCGACCACGACGCGGATCTCGCGCTCGGCCGTCCGGGACAGCACCAGCGGTGTTTCGAGGGTGAGTTCGTCGACGACGTCGCAGCCCACCTTGTGTGCCGCCCACACCGCCAGCTCCGCCAGCACCGCGGCCGGCACCAGGACGGCGCCGTGGACGACATGGTCGGCGAGCCACGGGTGGCGCTCCAGCGACAGGCGCCCGCCGCCCACGACTCCACCGCGCTCGCCGTCGTCGGGCAGATCGATCACGGCGTCGAGCAGCGGGTGGTCCGACGTGGTCACGGTGGTGGTCTCGGCGGGTGTGTTCAGCCAGTAGCGCTGGCGCTGGAAGGCGTACGTGGGCAGCTCGGCCCACCGGCCGTCCCGGCCCGGGAACGCCGCCTCCCACGACACCGCGACGCCCGCCACGAAGGCCTCGGCCGCCGACTGGTACAGCCTCCCCAGGCCGCCCTCGTCGCGGCGCAGCGAACCCACCACGATCCCGGTGGCGCCGGGGGTGGTGTCGAACATCTCCTGGATGTTCATCACGAGCAGCGGGTGCGGGCTCAGCTCGATGACCGCGCTGCCCCGCTCCTGTTCGATCAGGCGCTCCATGGCGGCCGCGAACTGGACCGGTTCACGCAGGTTGCGGTACCAGTAGGCCGCATCGAGCCGCAGGGGGTCGATCAGCCCCCCGGTCACCGTCGAGTAGATCGCCACCGGCGAGGGCATGGGGGTGATCCGGCCCAGCTCCTCCTGGAGCCGGCCGTCGAACCGGTCCATCAGCGGCGAGTGCCCGGGCACGCTGGACTTGACCAGCCGCGCGCGGGCGCCCTCGGCCTGGCAGGCCGCGACCAGTTCCTCGACCGCCCCGGTCTCACCCGACACCGTCGTCGAGTTCCGTCCGTTCACCGCGGCGATCCCGAGCCGGTTCCCCCACCGCGCCATCAGCTCCCGCACGCGGTGTTCGGGCAACAGGATCCCGGCCATGGTGCCCTGTCCGGTGACCGTGGCCAGGAGCCGGGACCGCAGGGCCACGATCTTGGCCGCGTCCTCGAGGGTCAGGGCGCCCGCGACATAGGCGGCGGCGATCTCACCCTGGGAGTGGCCGATCACCACGTCCGGTGTCACGCCCAGCGAACGCCACACCTTGGCCAGCGCCGCCATCACCGCGAACAGCACCGGCTGGACGACGTCGATGTCCTCCAGGTCCGCCGCCTCGGGCCCGCCGCACACGGTGTCGATCAACGACCAGGACACCCACGGCTCCAGCGCCCGCGCGCACGCGCGCAGTTCCTCGGCGAAGACCGGGGAGGTTTCCCACAGCTCCCGGCCCATCGCGACCCACTGCGCCCCCTGGCCCGGGAAGACGAACACCGTCCTGCCCACCGGTTTCGCGACTCCGGACACCGCGGCGGCGGGGCCGGGCTCGGCACCCGCGGCGACGGCGGACAGGGCGGCGAGCAGTTCGTCGCGGTCGGCGCCGATGACCACCTGGCGGTGCTCGAACAGCGACCGCGTCGTCACCAGCGCATGTCCCACGGCCTCGACCGGCAGGTCCGCATCGGCGGCCACGCTGTCCCGCAGCCGCAGCGCCTGCTCCCGCAGTGCCTGCTCGGACCGCGCCGACAGCACCCACGGCACCGCCGCGGGGGCGCCGGTGGACACCTGGTGGGCCGGGGTTCCCTCCCCGTCAGGTGCCTGTTCGGGGGTCTCGGGTGCCTGCTCGAGGATCAGGTGCGCGTTGGTGCCACTGATGCCGAAGGACGACACACCCGCGCGCCGGGGCCGTCCCTCGGCCGTGGTCCAGTCCCTGGCCTCGGTCAGCAGCTCCACCGCCCCCGCCGACCAGTCCACGTGCGTCGAGGGACGGTCCACGTGCAGCGTCTTGGGCAGCACCCCGTGCCGCATCGCCATGATCATCTTGATCATGCCGCCGACGCCCGCGGCCGCCTGCGCGTGGCCGATGTTCGACTTCAACGACCCGAGCCACAGCGGGCTTTCGGGGGCCCGGTCCTGACCGTAGGTGGCCAGCAGCGCCTCCGCCTCCATGGGGTCGCCCAGCCTGGTGCCGGTGCCGTGCGCCTCGACGGCGTCCACCTCGCCGGCCGACAACCCGGCGTCGGCCAGCGCCGCCCGGATGACCCGCTGCTGTGCCAGTGGGTTCGGCGCGCTCAGCCCGTTGGACGCCCCGTCCTGGTTGATCGCCGAACCGCGGATCACCGCCCAGATCCGGCGCCCGTTGCGCCGCGCGTCCGAGAGCCGCTCCAGGACCAGCACGCCCGCGCCCTCGGAGAAGCCGGTGCCGTCGGCCGCGTCCGCGAACGCCTTGCACCGCCCGTCGGCCGACAGGCCCCGCTGCCGGGCGAGTTCCACGAACATCCCCGGCGTCGGCAGCGCCGCCACCCCGCCGGCCAGCGCCAGCGTGCACTCCCCGGACCGCAGGGACCGCACGGCCTGGTGGACGGCGACGAGCGACGACGAGCACGCGGTGTCGGTCGACACCGCCGGGCCCTCCAGACCCAGCACGTACGCCACCCGGCCCGAGGCGACGCTGAGGTACGTCCCCGTCATCGCGAAGCCCTCGACCTCACCGCCTGCCCCACCGCCCATCCGCGGGCCGTAGTCGACGTTGTAGATCCCGGTGAACACGCCGGTCGCCGAACCCCGCAAGGCGGCCGGGTCGATGCCCGCCCGTTCCAGCGCCTCCCACGAGGTCTCCAGCATCAACCGCTGCTGCGGGTCCATGGCCAGCGCCTCGCGCGGGCTGATGCCGAAGAACTGCGCGTCGAAATCCGGGAGTTCGGGCAGGAATCCGCCCGTGCGCGTGTACGTCTTTCCGTGCGCCTCGGGATCCGGGTCGTAGAGCGCCTCCACGTCCCACCCGCGGTCCAGCGGGAAGTCGCCCATCGCGTCCACACCGTCAAACACGACCGACCACAGGCCTTCGGGGGAGGTCACCCCGCCCGGGAAGCGACACCCCACACCCACGACGGCGATGGGCTCGCGGGCGGACTCCTCCAGCTCGCGCACTCGCTCGCGCAGTTCCTGCGCGTCGCCGACGGCGCGTCGCAGGTAGGACCGGAGCTTGTCGACATCCTCCACCAGGGCCTCCCCCAAAGGTTGTTGAGAAGAACGGGTAACGGGTGTGGCTACACGTATCCGCGGTCGATCAAGGCGTAGAGATCGTCGTCGCTACGGCCTTCCAGACCTGTTTCCTCCACCGTTTCGGGAGCTTCGGGAGCTTGGGGCGCCTCGGGCTCGAGGAGGGAGAAGAGGTGGTCGGCGAGCGTGTGCGGAGTGGGGTAGGTGAACGCGACGGTGGCCGGCAGCCGCACCGAGGCCACCGCGTTCAGCCTGTTGCGCAGTTCCACCGCCATCGAGGAGTCGAAGCCCAGAGCCTTGAAGGTCTCGGTCGACCTCGCCTCGAGATCGGCGGCCGCCGGACCCGCGCCCTTCGTGGCCAGCAGCGCCGCCGTTTCGGCGCACACGAGCGCGACGACCGCCGACGGCGAGTCCAGGTCCGCCGCCGCGGTGTGCGCGCCCGGTCCGTCCGCCTGCGCGTCGGGGCCGTGCGCGGTGCCGGTGCCGGCGGGCGCCGTCAGCCAGTATCGCTGCCGCTGGAACGGGTAGGTCGGCAGGCCGGTCCGGCGCGGCCGGCCGGCGGCGAACACCGCCCGCCAGTTCACCGGTACACCGCGCACGTGCAGCTCGGCCAGCGACGCCAGGACCTTGCCCAGGCTCCCGTCGTGCTTGCTCAGCGTGCTCACCACCTGGGGCGGACTCGCCAGCGCGTCGGCGGCCTCCTCCATCGCCACCTGGAGCACGGGATGCGGGCTGACCTCCACGAACACGCCACCGCGGTCGTGCATCAGCTTCTCGACGACCGCACCGAAACGCACCGTCGAGCGCAGGTTGTCGTACCAGTACGAGGCGTCGAGCGCGCGGGTGTCGAGCGGTCCTGCGGTGACCGTGGAGTGGAACTCCACCGCGGTCTCCCTCGGCGTGACACCCGCGGCGGCCGCGAGCACCTGGTCCCGGATGCGTTCGACCTGGTGGGAGTGGGACGCGTACTCGATCCTGACCCGGCGTACCCGGACCCCGTCACCGGCCGCCAGCGCGGCGAACTCGTCCAGTGCCTCGAGGTCCCCGGCGATCACCACGGAGGCCGGGCCGTTGACCGCGGCCACGGACAGCCGTCCGGACCACCGCCCGAGCCGGTCCTCGACCCAGGTCAGGGGCGCGGCCACCGCGTTCAGCCCGCCCAGGCCGGCCAGCGCGGTCAGCGCCCGGCTGCGCAGGGCGACGACCCGCGCCGCGTCCTCGAGGGAGAGCGCACCCGCCGCGCACGCCGCGGCGATCTCTCCCTGCGAGTGCCCCACCACCGCGTCGGGGACCACGCCCAGCGACCGCCACAGCCGCGCCAGGGACACCATCATCGCGAACAGCGCGGGCTGGACCACGGCGTCCCCGCGCTCCAGCGACGGCGCCGACTCCGCGCCGGTCACCAGGTCCAGCAGGGACCAGTCCAGCCACGGGTCCAGAGCGCGCGCACACTCGTCGATCGCGCGCGCGAACACCTCCGACTCCGCGTACAGCTGCTTCCCCATGCCCAGCCACTGCGACCCCTGGCCGGGGAACACGAAGACGACCGGGCCCGCGGGCCCCGCGGCCACGCCGCGCACCGCCCGCGCCGCGGCGCCGCCCGCCGCCACCAGGTCGAGGCCGGCCAGTGCCTCCTCGCGGTCACCGCCCAGCACCACCGCCCGGTGCTCGAACGACTCCCGCGTCGACACCAGCGCATGCCCCACGTCGGTCACCGACAGCGACGCGTCGGCGGCCACGAACTCCCGCAGCCGCGCCGCCTGCTCCCGCAGGGCCGCCTCGGAGCGCGCGGACAGCACCCATGGCACCACCCCGGCAACACCTGCGGAGGTCACGTCCCCGTCTGTGGCGGGGAGTTCGGTACGGGCTTCGGGGGCCTGCTCGAGGATCACGTGCGCGTTGGTGCCGCCCATCCCGATCGACGACACCCCGGCCCGCCGCGGCCGGCCCGGCTCGCTCGGCCAGGGCCGCGCGGTGCGGAGGACCTCGAAGTCCGCGTGGAAGTCCGCGATGGCGGGGTTCGGGGAGCGGAAGCCCGGATTCGGGACCAGCTGGGCGCGGTCCAGGCAGAGCGCGGCCTTCACGAAGCCGACGATCCCCGCGGCCGACTCCAGGTGCCCAACGTTCGCCTTCGCCGAGCCGATCGCCAGGGGCCGGCCGCGGCCGGTTTTCCGGAACACCTCGCGCAGCCCGGATATCTCGGCCGGATCGCCGAGCCGGGTGCCGGTGCCGTGGGCCTCGACGTAGTCGACGCCGTCGAACGGGACGGCCGCGCGCTCAAGGGCGGAGAGCACGGTGGCGGCCTGCCCGGTGGGGCTGGGGTCCGGCATCCGGCTGGTCGCCCCGGCGCTGCTGACGCCCCAGCCGCGCACCACCGCGTAGATGTGGTCACCGTCGGCCACGGCGAGGTCGAGCCGCTTCAGCAGGACGAACGCCCCGCCCTCGCCCCGGATGAAGCCGTTGGCCCGCTCGTCGAAGGGGAAGCAGCGGCCGTCGGGCGACAGGGCGCCGAGATTGGCCAGGCCGGCTCCCGCTTCCGGATCGACGATCAGGTGCACGCCGCCGGCGATCGCCATGTCGACCGCGCCACCGCGTATCCGGTCGCAGGTCAGCGCCAGCGACACGAGGGAGGAGGACTGGCCCGAGTCCGCGCAGAAGCTCATGCCGCGCACGTCGAACAGGTTCGAGATGCGGTTCGCGATCAGCGCACCGCTGGAGCCGAGCGCGGCGTAGTGGTCGTCCTGGTCGCTGCCGGACAGCTTGCGCAGCAGGTCGTACCCGGAGGGCGCGGCGCCGACCACGACGTCGACCTCGCGGCCCGCGAGCGCGCTCGCCGGGACACCGGCGTCCTCGACGGCCTCCCAGGCCAGCTCGAGACCGAGCCGCTGCACGGGGTCCATGGCGGCCGCTTCCGCCGGCCCCGCCGCGAAGAAGGCGGCGTCGAACCCGTCGATGGAGTCGAAGAACGAACCCGAGTTCAAGGTGGCGGCGTCCGGGTGGGACGTGTGCTTCGCGTTCGCGTCGGCGGCCCGCTGCTCGGGGAACGTTCCGATGGTCGACTTCCCGTCGAGCAGCAGGCGCCAGAACTCGGCCGGGTTGTGCACACCGGGAAAGCGGCACGACATCCCGATGACGGCAATATCGGTGGCTGCGCCACTCATGCGCATTCCTCCCGGTTCCCTCGGTGTACGGCTCTTACGGGCGGCTGACCTGCGCTCACAGCCAACGGGTCAGCACTTCCTGCAGCTCGTCCGGCGCGTCCATGAAGTCGTAGTGGCCGCCTTCGACCACCCGGAACTCGACCGAGTCCGCGTACCGCCGCCACCCCTGGAGGTCGGCGAGGTCCACGTCCGCGTCGTCCTGCCAGTGCAGTACGACGATGGGGCAGTCCACCGCGACCGGCTCGGTCCGCCGGTACGCACGCGCGGCCGCGGTGTCACGCAGCAGCACCATGAGGCCGAGGTCGACCATGTCCGGCCGCGGCTCGACGCCCCGGCTGCGGACGAACGCCTCCACCTCGGCGCGCAGTTCGTCCTCGGTCATGGTGAGCATGCGGTCGCGCGAGGCGTCGTGCGGGGCCGGCTGGCCCGACACGAACAGGCGGTCCGGGGTGGGCAGGCCGAGTTCGGCGAGCCTGAGCACGGTCTCGTACGCGGGCATCGCGCCGGCGCAGTGCGCGAAGAACGCGAACGGCCGGTCGAGCAGCGGTGCCAGGGGTTCGACCAGGTCGGCGGCGAGCTTCTCGTAGGTGCCGTAGTGGGGGTGCCCCAGCCGGTTCTCGCGGCCGGGGAACTGCACCGGGCAGACCTCGGCGTCGCCGAGCGCGGCCGGCCAGACGCTGAACGCGGAGGCTCCGGATCCGGAGAAGGGGAAGCAGAAGATCCGGGCGGGGTGGTCGGCGGACGGCGGCCGGACGAACC
The DNA here is from genome assembly GCF_053596375.1 of Streptomyces sp. NPDC001709. Lineage (NCBI taxonomy): Bacteria > Bacillati > Actinomycetota > Actinomycetes > Kitasatosporales > Streptomycetaceae > Streptomyces > Streptomyces sp. NPDC001709. The sequence continues at coordinate 94,831 of NZ_JBSFGB010000010.1, forward strand.
ACGGCGACGCGGTGATGGCGGTGCCGGAAGTCATGGCGTGTGTCGTTTCTGGGCGACGATGGGGAGGTGGGTCATCCCGGCGATGAAGTACGACCGCAGGTGCTGCGGTTCGCCGGCGAGTTCGATCGAGCCGAACCGCTGGAGCAGTTCCTCGAAGAAGATGCGCAGGGTCAGCCGGGCCAGCGGCGCGCCGATGCAGAAGTGCGGCCCGAACCCGAAGGCGACATGGCGCTTGGCGTTGCTCCGCGTGATGTCGAAGGTGTGCGGATCGGTGAACCGGGACGCGTCCCGGTTGGCCGAGCCGATCCACGCGACGACCGCCGCGCGCGCCGGGATCGTGCCCCCGGCGATCTGGACGTCGTCCACCGCGTACCGCATGAAGTTGCACGCGCCCGAGGTCCAGCGCAGCCCTTCCTCGACCAGGTTCGGGATCAGGGTCGGGTCCGCCTGTGCCTTCTCGAACTGCTCGGGCCGCTCGACGAGGGCGTGCACCGTGCCCGAGACGGTGTGCGGCGTCGTCACGTTGGCGCCGAGGAGAATGCTGTAGCCGTCGAGGGCGATCTCCTCGTCGGTCAGCGGCACGCCGCCCGCGCGGACGCTCATGAGGTGGGCGAGCAGGGTGTCGTCCTCGCCGCCGGTCGACCGGCGCTGCTTGACCCACTCGGTGACGTAGTTGACCAGCTCGTGGTGGGAGATGGCCAGTGTCGCGGCCTCGCTGCCGACCTGGAAGTGCGGGTCCGAGGGAGCCGTCACCATCGCGGTCAGCTGGACGAGTTCCGCCCAGTCCTTCTCCGGGATCCCCAGTAGTGGACCCGTGACCATCGCCGGGAGGAGCAGCGCCCGCTCGGCCAGGTCGAAGGTCTCGCCGTCGAGCGCCGGCTCCAGGAAGCGCACGATCGTCGCGCGGATCGAGTCCTCCCAGGACTTCACCGCCCGGGCGGTGAGCGGCGAGCCGAGCGGCCGGCGGACCTCGGTGTGCCGCGGCGGGTCGGTGGACGTCAGCAGCTTGCCCGCCGCGGGGTCGTCCACGCCGACGTGGGTGGGTGTCGTGCCGCGCTCGGAGGTGAACTCCCGGTGGTCGCCGAGGACGCGGCAGACGTCCTCGTAGCGGGTCACCGACCAGAACTCCCGGCCGTCGGGGAGGACTTGGTGGTGCAGGGGGGCCTTCTCCCGCATCACGTCCCAGATCGGGTGCGGATCGCCCGAGGTGTAGAGGTCCAGGTCGAACAGGTCGACGCGGTCGAGGTCGATGTCGCGCCCGGGACCCGGCGTCAACCTCACGCCACCGCCCTCCCCTGCTCGATCAGCTCGGCGACCCGGGCCGGGGTCTGCGCCAGGTAGAAGTCGCGCACGGACAGCTTGACGCCGTAGTCCTGCTGCACCCGCTCGATGATCTTGATGCCGGCTATCGAATTGCCGCCGAACGCGAAGAAGTCATCCTCCGGACCTATGTGGCAGTCGAGGTATTCCCCCCACATGTCCGCGACTTCCTGCCCCAGTGACACCGGTGCGCTCGACGGCGCGGCTTGACGTTCCATTGCCAGTCATTCCTTCCTCCACAGGGGCCCTGTGCGCTGTCCCGCCGGCGAGACAAATTCTTCGAATGGCCGATTTGAGTGTGGCGTGCATGCGCGCCCGTTCCCACCGGGTTGGTGGTGGCCCGTGCGCGCCGGCGGACGGGGTTGAGACCGATCCGGCGAGCCCGCATGCTGACTCCTCATCCGTGCCGACGGCCCCGGCGCCGCGCGAGTGCGCGCAGAGCGCACAAAGCCGCCTCGGCGAAGTGGAGTTCGCCGAGGCGGCCGGGGAGGGGGTGAGGAGCGGTGGGGCGAGGTCACACTCGCTTCTTGAAGTTGGCGACCGCCCACACATAGCCGACGACCGTGAGCCCCGCGCACCAGGCGACGGCCGCGATGACGTGGCCGGTCGACGGTGTGGTGCCGAACAGCAGGCCGCGCAGCGTCTCGATGATCGGGGTGAAGGGCTGGTACTCGGCGAACTGCCGCACGCCGGTCCCCATCGTGTGTGCGGGGACGAACGCGCTGCTCAGGAACGGCAGCATGATCAGCGGCACGGTGGCCATGCCCGCGGATTCCACGGTCTTCGCGCCCAGGCCCATGGCGACCGTGAGCCAGCTGGTCGCGAACCCGAGGAACAGCATGAGGCCGATCGCGCCGAGCCACTGCGGGAAGCTCGCGTGCGGACGGAAGCCCATCGCGAAGCCGACGCCGATGATGGCCGCGTCGGCGATCAGGGCGCGCAGCGTCGTGGAGACGACGTGACCGAACAGCACGGCGCCGTGCGAGACGTCCATGGCCTTGAACCGGTTGGTGATGCCCGTCGTCATGTCGCTGTTCACGGCCGCCGCGGTCGGCCCCAGCCCGTACGTGATGGCCATCACGATCAGGCCCGGCACCGCGTAGTCGACGTACTTGCCCTCGACCTTGAAGGCGCCGCCGAACACGTAGACGAACATGAGCATCATCACGATGGGAAACAGGACCGCGTTGAACACGGTGACCGGATTCCGGGTCGTGTGCTTGTAGTTGCGGCGCATCATGATCGCCGCGTCGCCGAACGCCGTCGAGACACTGCTCACGGTGCGACCGCCTCCTTCTCCTTGATCGTGCTCTCGGTGTCCGTGCTGCCGGTGGCCGTGTTGTCGGTCAGGGCGAGGAAGACGTCGTCGAGGTCCGGCGTGTGCACCGAGAACTCCTTGGCGCTGAGGGAGTTCTCGTCGAGCCGGCTCAGCAGGGCCAGCAGCGACCTCGACTCACCGTCGTTGGGCACCCGCAGGATCAGCTCCTCGTCGTCCCGCGTGGAGCCGGGCAGCACCCGCGCCGCCGCGTCGAGGTCGTGGATGTCGGCGAAGCGGAACCGGGCGTGGGTACCGGGGATCTGGCGCTTGAGCTCCTCGGGGGTGCCCTGGGCGACCAGGCGGCCCTGGTTGAGCACCGCGATCCGGTCGGCGAGCTGGTCGGCCTCCTCGAGGTACTGGGTGGTCAGGAAGATGGTGGTGCCCTCGGCCACCAGCTCGCGGACGATCTCCCACATCGTGCGCCGGCTGCGCGGGTCGAGACCCGTCGTCGGCTCGTCCAGGAAGATGACCTGCGGGTTGCCGACCAGCGTCATGGCCAGGTCCAGCTTGCGGCGCATACCGCCGGAGTAGGTCGCCGCCATCTTGTCCGCCGACTCCACCAGGTCGAACCGCTCCAGGAGCCGATCGACCAGCCGGCCGGCCGGGCGCACGCGCTTCAGGTCCGCCACCAGCCGCAGGTTCTCCCGGCCCGACAGCAGCTCGTCCACCGCGGCGAACTGGCCGGTCACGCCGATGGCCGCGCGCACCTGCTTGGTCGCGGTCACCACATCGTGCCCGGCGACCCGCACCGTTCCGGCGTCGGCCTTCATCAGCGTCGTCAGGATGTTCACCGTCGTCGTCTTGCCGGCCCCGTTCGGACCGAGCAGGGAGAAGACCGACCCCGCGGCGACATCGAAGTCGACGCTGTCGAGCACGACCTTGTCGCCGTATGCCTTGCGCAGGCCTGACACCGCAATCGCTGAACTTCTCATGCTTCCACTTCCCTCTCTGGGGCTGTTGTCCCCCTGTCGCGGGCGGACTCCGCTTCGATCACGTCCAGCACCTCGCGGCCGTGGTCGACCAGGTACATGTGGTCGCCCGGAAACTCCGCATAGCTGAATTCCGCCGTGGTCGCGGCCTGCCACTGCCGGGCTTCCTCCGCGGTGACCAGGCCGTCGGAGTCGCCGCGCAGCGAGCAGATCGGCACCGACACCGGTTCGTCGGTGCTCGGGACGTAGGCCTCGTGCATCTCGCAGTCGGCCTGCAGGACGGGGAGGATCAGTTCACGCATCTCCGGGTGGTCGAGGGCCTCGTGCCGGAAGCCCGCGAACTCCTCGACCCTGGCGAGGAACTCGTCGTCCGGGAGGCCCGCCGCCCGCCGCTCGCGCTGGGTCCACGGCCCCGGCGAACCACTGACGACCAGGCGCTCGACGTGCACACCGCGCGTGCTCAGCAGGTGCACCAGCTCGTAGGCGAGCACCGCGCCCAGGCTGTGCCCGAACAGCACGGTGCGCGTTCCCGCACCGAGGTCCGCGACGATGTCGTCGATCGAGCCCTTGGCCGCCTCGACGACATTGCGGTACGGCGTCTCCAGGATCCGCCGTTCCCTGCCGGGCAGTTCGACCGAGGTCACGCGCCAGCGGCCGGCGGCCAGCTCCCGCCACGGGTGGAAGAACGAGGGACCTGCCCCGGCGAACGGCACGCACAGCAGCGTGGCCCGTTCCCCGTGTCCCCCGTGTTCCGCGGATACGCCGGGTCCTGTCACCCTGACCAACCCCCATCATCTTCTCTTGGATCGTTTGCCGAACCAGTTCCGGGACACAGCCGTCCGGTCGCTACGCCAGCTTGGGCTGGACGACCTCGAAGAACTGGGTCACGGGTGCGGGCATGTGCATCTCGTGGTGCGTGGCGTGCAGGTCGTGCACGTGCAGGGAACCGCCGACGTACGGACGCCACAGGTGCGCGTACGACGTGTCCTCGAGCGCCGCGTGGAAATACAGCACGTCGCCGCGGAAGACCGGCGATTCGAAATCCACCATGAGGGACGTGTTGTTGGCCATCACCTTCGACATGGTGTCCAGGAATCCTTGACGGTTTCCCATGCGGATGTACTGGCTGAAGTCGTCCTCGAGCTCGGCCCGGTAGTCCTCCGAGTCCTTGTCGGCGTGTACCTGCCTGAACCCGTGGCCCCCGGGCTGGGCGTCCAGGATGGCCACGAGGGAGACCTCGTGCCCGCGCCGGTCGAGTGCGTCCGCGACGGCCTGCACGACCGTGCCGCCGAAGGACCAGCCGATCAGGTTGAAGGGCCCTTCCGGCTGGATCTTCAGGATCTGGGTGACGTAGTCCTCGATCATCTCCTGCGCGGAGCCCGCGAGCGGCTCCACGCCGTCGGAGCCACGGGACTGCAGGGCGTAGGCCGGCCGGTCCTGCAGATGGGCGGCGAAGCTGTAGTACGCCCAGCCCAGCCCGCCCCCTCCGTGGAAGAACCACACCGGCGGCTTGCCCGTACCGGGATCGCTGTTGAGGGGCAGCACGACCGCGAACGTGTCGGCGTCGTCGGCGGGCACGCCGCCGGCGAGCATCAGCGCGGCCAGCTCGGCCACCGTGGGGTACTTGATGATCGTCCTGATGGGGATGTCGATGTCGAACTGCTTGCGGAGCCGGACGCTGAGCCGGGTGGCCAGCAGCGAGTGCCCGCCGAGCGCGAAGAAGCCGTCGTCGATACCGACCTTCTCCAGGCCGAGCAGCTCGCCGAAGAGGGCACACAGCTCTTCCTCGTAGGCGTTGCGCGGCTCTCGGCCGACCACGGTCTTCGTGTCCTCCGAGGGCAGTGCTCGTCGGTCGAGCTTGCCGTTCGAGGTCAGCGGAATCTCCGCCAGCGGGATCACCGTGGAGGGCACCATGTAGTCCGGCAGCCGCTCGTGCAGGTACGCGGACAGCTCACCGGTGTCGACCGTGACATCGGGCTCGGGCACCACATAGCCGACGAGGCGCTTGTCGCCCTCCTGGTACTCGCGCACCAGGACCACCGCCTGCGCCACGCCCGGGTGTCCGGCCAGCGCGTGCTCGATCTCGCCCAGCTCGATGCGGAAACCGCGGATCTTCACCTGGGAGTCGGCCCGCCCGACGTACTCCAGCCGGCCGTTCCTGCTCCAGCGGACCAGGTCGCCGCTGCGGTACATGCGCTCACCCGGCTCGCCGTAGGGGCAGGCGACGAACCGTCCCGCGGTCAGGCCCGGCCGGCCGTGGTAGCCGCGGGCCAGGCCGTAGCCCGCCACATACAGCTCCCCGGTCACGCCGGTGGGCGTCGGCTTGAGGTTCGTGTCCAGGACGTAGGCGCGCAGGCCCGGGACGGCCGGGCCGATCACGCTGGCCTTGCAGCGGGCGGCGGAGTGCTCGTCCAGGTCGACGCGGGTGACGTGCACGGTGGTCTCGGTGATGCCGTACATGTTCACCAGCACCGGCGCGTCGGAGGCGTGGCGTGTGTACCACTCGGCGAGGCGGCCCAGGTCGAGGGCCTCGCCGCCGAACACCACGTACCGCAGCGCCAGTTCCTGGCCGGGCGCCTCGGCGTCGGCCTGGACGAGCTGGTAGAAGGCCGAGGGCGTCTGGTTGAGGACGGTGACCCGCTCGCGCGCGAGGAGCTGGAGGAAGTCGGCCGGGGAGCGGGAGACGTCGTAGGGGACCACGACCAGGCGGCCGCCGTACAGCAGCGGCCCCCACAGCTCCCACACCGAGAAGTCGAAGGCGTAGGAGTGGAAGAGGGTCCACACGTCGTCCGCGCCGAAGGCGAAGTCCTCGGTGGCGGTGAAGAGCCCGACCACGTTGTGGTGCGGGATCAGCACGCCCTTGGGGCGGCCGGTCGACCCGGAGGTGTAGATCACGTACGCCGGGTGGTCGGGGCGCAGGGCCGTGCGGCGCTCGGCGTCGGTGAGGTCGGCGGCCTCCTCCTCGGCGAAGGCCCCGGCCTGGTCGAGGTGGACCTGTGGGAGGTCGTGGTCCAGGCCCTGTGCGGTGCCGTTGGTGCTGGTGGTGACCAGCAGGACCGGCTGGGCGTCCTGGACGATGTAGGCGATGCGGTCGGCCGGGGAGTCGGGGTCGATGGGCAGATAGGCGCCGCCCGCCTTGAGCACCGCGAGCAGCGCGACGACCAGGTCGGCCGAGCGCTCCAGGCAGATCCCGACCAGGGACTCGGGGCCCACGCCCTGGGCGACGAGGTGCCGTGCGAGCCGGTTGGCCCGGGCGTTCAGCTCGCCGTACGTGAGCGAGGCGCCGTCGCAGGTCACCGCGGCCGCGTCCGTGCGCCGCGCCGCCTGCCGCTCGAACAGCTCGACCAGGGTGACCTCGGGGATGTCGTTGCCGGCGGCGTTCACCTCCGTCAGCAGCCGCTGCCGCTCCTGGTCGCCCAGCACGTCGACGTCTGCGACGCGCAGGCTCGGATCGGCGGCCAGCTGCTCCAGCACCCTCACGAGCCGGGCCGCGATCACCTCGGCCGAGTCGCGGTCGAACAGCTGGGTCGCGTACTGGAGGTCGCCGCGCAGCGCGCCCGTCTCGTCCACGGTCAGGCTGAAGAACAGGTCGACCATGGCGGTCGACGGGATGGCCTGCTCGAACGTCACCTTGAGGCCGGGGACGTCGAGGTCCGGCTTCTGGTAGCTCTGCCAGGCGAACATCACCTGGAACAGCGGCTGGTACGACGCCGAGCGTTCCGGGTTGATGGCCTCGACCAGCAGGTCGAACGGCACGTCCTGGTACTCGTAGGCGGTCAGCGCCTTGTCCCGCACCTGTGCGAGCAGGTCGACGAAGGTCGGGTTGCCGGAGAGGTCCGCCCGCAGCACCTGGGTGTTGACGAAGAAACCGATCAGGTCGGCCAGCGCTTCGTCGGTCCGCCCGGCGATCGGGCTGCCGATCGTCAGGTCGTCACCGCCGCCGAGCCGGCGCAGCAGCACCGCGAGCGCGGCCTGCAGGACCATCGACATGCTCGAACCGCGCTCGTCGGCGAGCTTCTGCAGTCCGGCCGCCACGTCCGCCGGCACCGCGAGGGGGATCGTGTCGCCGTGCGAGTTCGCCTCCGCGGGCCGCGGGCGGTCGAACGGCAGGGTCAGGGGCTGCGGCACCCCGTCCAGTTCCTTGCGCCAGTACTCGACCTGCGCCGCGGCGAGCGAGTCCGGATCGGTGACGTCGCCGAGCACCTCGCGCTGCCACCGCGCGTACTCCTTGTACTGCACGGGCAGCGGCTCCCACTGCGGTGCCCGGCCGTCCTTGCGGGCGGTGTAGGCGTGGATCAGGTCCCGCATCATGGGCGCGCTGGAGCTGCCGTCCGAGGCGATGTGGTGGACGACCATGACCAGCACATGTTCCTGCGGGGAGCAGCGCAACAGGCTTGCGCGCAGGGGGAGTTCGGCCGACAGGTCGAATCGGTGCGCTACGGCCTCCTCGATCGCGCCGGTCAGGTCCTCGGGCGCCACCTCGGCCACCCGCAGTTCCGGCGCTGCCTCCGCCGTCGGCAGGAGCCGCGAGTAGGGCTCACCGGCGTCGTCCGTCGCGTACGTGGTGCGCAGGATCTCGTGCCGGTCGACCAGGTCGTGGACCGCCGCGCCGAGGGCGTCCTGGTCCAGGGCTCCGGTCAGCCGGAACGCCGCCGAGATGTTGTAGGTCGCCGCTCCCTGTTCCAGCTGGTGCAGAAGCCACATCCGGCGTTGGGCGAATGACAGCGGAATCATTGCTTCACTCCTTGACGATCATCTGGCGGAGGCTGGGGCGGCGGGGGGCTGCCGACTGCTCCGACCAGGCGGCGAGCGCGGCCACCGTGGGCAGGTCGAAGACCTTGCGGATGGGTATCTCGATCCCCAGCTCGGCACGGGCGCGGCTGATCAGCCGGGTGGCGAGCAGGGAGTGCCCGCCGAGCTCGAAGAAGCCGTCGTCGATGCCGACCCGGTCCACGCCGAGCACCTCGGCGAACAGCTTGGCCAGGGTCTCCTCGCGGGGGGTGCGGGGTGCCCGGTAGGCGGTGCCGGTGTACTCGGGCTCGGGCAGCGCGGCCCGGTCCAGCTTGCCGTTCGGGGAGAGCGGCAGCCGGTCGAGGACCATGAAGGCGGACGGCACCATGAAGTCCGGGAGCCGCTCCGAGACGAAGCCGTGCAGTTCCCTCGCCCCCAGGCCGGCGCGGTCCTCGGTCGTCGTGCCGTCGCCGGTGCCGGCGGGCACGACATACGCGACCAGCTGCTTGCCCGTGCCGCTGCCCCGCCCCTCGCGGGCGATGACGGCGGCCTGCGCGACACCGGGGTGGGCGGTGAGCGCGGCCTCGACCTCGCCGGGCTCGACGCGGAAGCCGCGCACCTTGACCTGCGCGTCTCCCCGGCCCTCGTACTCCAGTTGGCCCTCGCCGTTCCAGCGGGCGAGGTCACCGGTGCGGTACATGCGCGAGCCGGAGGGGCCGAACGGGTCGGGGACGAAGCGCTCGGCGGTCAGGTCGCCGCGGCCGTGGTAACCGCGGCCCACGTTCCCGCCGACGTACAGCTCGCCGACCGTGCCCGGCGGCACCAAAGCCAGGCCGGGGCCGAGGACGTAGGCCCGCATGTTGCCGAGCGGGGTGCCGACGGGCGCGCTGCCCGCCCAGCCCTGGGTGTCGCCGCAGACGGTGAAGGTGGTGGCGTAGAACGACTCGCTCTGCCCGTAGGCGTTGACGACCCGTACGCCCGGGAAGGCGTCCCGCACCTTCTCGACGAGCGACGCGGGCAGGGCCTCGCCGGCGAAGACGACCGTCTCCACGCTGGTGCGGCCGGAGATCTGGTCGACGAGTTCGGCGAAGGCGGACGGCACGGTGGAGATGACGCCGCCGCTCCAGCCCTTCCGCTCGCCCAGGACCAGGACGTCCCGGACCACTTCGACGACGCCGCCGGCGGCGAGGGTCGTGAAGATCTCGAACGCCGAGACGTCGAAGTTGACCGACGTGCCCGCGAGGATCCGCTTGCCCGGCGCCATGCCCACCCGGTCGGCGAGCCGCAGCACGCCGTTGACCACGTTGGCGTGGCTGATGGCGACGCCCTTGGGCTTGCCCGTGGAGCCGGAGGTGTACATCACGTACGCCAACTGCTGGGCGTGGAGGGGCAGTTCGAGGCCGGTGTCGGCTCCGGACAGGTCGAGCGTGTCGAGGAGGACGTCCGGGGCGTCGTGCTCCGGCAGCACCGCGACCGTCGCGGTGTCCGTCAGGACGAGGCGCGGCCGCGCCTCCTCGAAGATGGCCGCAAGGCGATGGCTGGGGTACTTGGGGTCGACCGGCAGATACGCGCCGCCCGCCTTCAGGACCGCGAGCAGGGCGACCACGAGGTCCGCCGACCGCGGCAGCGACACCGCGACCACCGACTCCGGGCCCACCCCGCATCCGGCCAGTTCACGCGCCAGGCGGTTGGCCCGGCCGTTCACCTCGCGGTACGTGAGCGATTCGCCCTCGGCGACCACGGCGAGCGCGTCCGGGGTCCGCGCCGCCTGTGCCTCGACGAGCCCGTTGATCGTGACGTCCGGGGTCGGTACGGCCGTGTCGTTGAACTCGGCGAGCAGCCGGTCGCGTTCGGCCCGGTCCAGGATGTCGATGTCGGCGACCTTCAGCTCGGGGGTGGCCGCCAGCTGCCGCAGGACGCGCACGAGGCGGGCCGCGAGCACCTCCACCGTGTCCCGGTCGAAGACGCCCTGCGTGTACTGGAGGATGAGCTGGAGGTGCGGGTCGGCCGCAGCCATCAGGGTCAGCGGGTAGTTGGTGGCCGTGGACGCGCGCAGGCCGGTGAAGGCGATCCCGTCCGCGGCGTCGGAGGCGGCGCTGATGCCGTCCTTGTCGACCGGGTACGACTCGAAGACGACCAGCGTGTCGAAGAGGGACTGCAGGCCGACGGACTGCTGGATCTCCGTGAGCCCGTAGTAGTGGTGGTCCAGGAGAGCGGCCTGCCGGCCCTGTAGCCGGGTGAGGACCTCGGCGAGGGTGTCGCCGGGCGCGTACTCGACGCGTACGGGAAGGGTGTTGATGAACATCCCGACCATCGAGTCGACGTCCGTCACGGCGGGCGGGCGCCCGGAGACGGTGGCGCCGAACACCACGTCCTCGCGGCCGGTGAGCCGGCTGAGCAGGAGTGCCCAGGCGCCCTGGACCAGGGTGTTGATGGTGACGCCCAGCTCGGTGGCCCGCCGGCCCAGTGCGCGGGCCTCGTCGACCGGGAGCGTGATGTCGACCTGGCCGACGCCCTCGGCCGCGCCTTCGGAGCCGGGAGCGAGCAGGGTCGGCTCCTCGACGCCGTCGAGCTCGGCCGCCCACACCCGTGCGGACTCCTTCTCGTCCTGCCGGGCGCGCCAGGTCAGGAACTCGCCGAAGTCACGGGGCGCGGGCAGAGCTGCCGGGTCGCCGCCGGACGCGTAGAACAGCAGCAGGTCCTGCATCAGCAGGGGCATGGACCAGCCGTCGATCAGCACGTGGTGGGCGGTCATCACGAGTTCGGCGCGGCCGGGTTCGAGGTGGACGAGCGCCATCCGGATCAGCGGCGGGGTGGCCACCTCGAAGCGGGCGGCCCGGTCCTCGGCGAGGAACCGCTCGAACTCCTCGGTCCGCTCCGCCTCGCCGGCGGCGGTCAGGTCGAGGTACTGCCAGGGCAGGGACACCGTCTCCGGCACCACCTGCACCGCATCGCCGTCCGCCCGGTCGACGAACGCCGCGCGGAGGCCGGCATGACGCCCCAGCAGTGCCTGCGCGGCCCGGTGCATCCGCTCCGGGTCGACCTCGCCGGACAGGTGGAACACCAGCTGCATGTGGTAGGCGTCGAAGGAGGATCCGGCCAGCGCCGTGTGGAACAGCATCCCGGACTGCACCGGGGTCGTCGGCCACACCTCGGCCAGCTTGCCGAACCGGTCCTCCCAGGTGTCGATCTCGCCCTGGCCCACCTCCACCAGGGGCGCGTCGCTCGGGGTCAGCCCGCCGGCGTCGGGTGCCGTGGCGTGCCGGGCCAGGGCGGTCAGCGCCTCGACCCACAGCCCGGCCAGCTCGGTCACCTCGGCGCGGGAGAGCACCCCGGTCGGGAAGCCGAAGTAGGCGGTCAGCTCGTCACCGGAGGGGGTGTTGGTGGCCACCGCGTTGATCTCCAGCGCCGACAGCACCGGCATGTCCGCGTCGGGCGCGGCGATCAGGTCCCGGTGCGTGGTGTCCGGTGCCCAGCCCAGGCCCCGCAGGTCCTCGGGGATGTCCGCGCCGGAGGCGCGGCCCAGGTAGTTGAACCCGATCTGCGGTGCGCGCTGTCCGGCCAGCTCGGCGGCGGTCTCCTCGTTGAGGTGGCGCAGCAGGCCGTAGCCCATGCCGTTGTCCGGCACCGCCCGCAGCTGTTCCTTGACGGCCTTGACGGCCCGTCCTGCGGCCGCGCCGCCGGCGAACGCGTCGGCCACGTCGATGCCCGCCAGGTCCAGCCGCACCGGGTACATCGCGGTGAACCAGCCGATCGTGCCCGACAGGTCCGCGCCGGGCACCAGGTGCTCCTCCCGGCCGTGCCCTTCCAGCCGCACCAGCGCCCGGGATCCGGAAACGCGCCGCGTCTCACGCCAGCGGGCCAGTGCCAGGGCCAGTCCGGCCAGCAGCCCGTCGTCGACACCGCCGCGGAACACCGCGGGCACCGTGGTCAGCAAGGTCTGTGTGACGTCCGCCGGCACCTGGACGCGCACCGTGTCCACGGTGGCCGTGACATCGCGCGCGGGGTCCAGCTCCCGCGCGCCCAGCACGGGCTCTTCCGCGCGCAGGATCTCCTGCCAGACGGGCAGTTCGGCCACCCGCTCGGGGGTGGCCGCCTCGTCGGCCAGGGCGTGCATCCAGCGGCGCAGCGAGGTGCCCTCGGCTGCCGGTGCCGGGGTGAGGCGGTCGCGGACCCGCTGCCAGGCGGACACCAGGTCGGGCAGCAGGATCCGCCAGGACACCCCGTCGACGACCAGGTGGTGCAGCACGATCAGCAGCCGGTCCGGGGCCGTTTCCGTATCCGCGTTCGCGTTCGCGTCGGAGGTGAGCCACACGAACTGCGCCATGACGCCCGCGTCCGGGTCCAGCCGGTCCGCGGCCGCGTCCAGCTCGGCCTGCACATCGGCGTCGCCGTAGGGGACTTCCCGCACCAGAGCGGCGGCGTCCACGCTGCCGGCCGGCTCCATCCGCAGGCCCGGCTGCGCCCGGTCGAGCCGGGAGCGCAGCACGTCGTGCCGGTCCAGTACGGCCTGCAGCGTCGCGAGCAGGCCCGTACGGTCGATGTCCGCGGGCAGGGTCAGCAGCGCGGACATGCAGAACCGGCCGATGCCACCGCCCAGCGCGAGGACGTGGGCCGCCGTCGGCGGCAGCGGGGCCCAGCCCACGCCGCCGCCCGGCAGCTCCGCCAGGCTCACGCGCTCCTCTTCCTCCCGGCCCTCGACCAGCTCCGCGAGCCGGGCGACCGTGCGGTGCTCGAAGATCTCCCGCGTGCTGACCACGACGCCGCGCGTCTTGGCCCGCGCGACGACCTGGATCGACCGGATGCTGTCCCCGCCGCTGCTGAAGAAGTCGTCGTCGATGCCCACCTGTCCGGCGCCGAGCACGTCGGCGTACACCTCGGCCAGGATCCGCTCCGCCTCGGTGCGCGGCGCCCGGTACTCGGTGCCGGCGAACTCCGGCTCGGGCAGCGCGGCCCGGTCCAGCTTGCCGTTCGCGTTGAGCGGCAGCCGGTCCAGCACCACGAACGCGGCGGGCACCATGTAGTCCGGGAGCCGCTCGGCCACGAACGCCCGCAGCTCCGCCACCGGAACACCGGCGTGCCCCGCCGGCGCCACATAACCGACCAGTCGTTTGCCGCCGGTGTGGTCCTCGCGCACCATGACCGCTGCCTGGCCGATCGCGGGATGCCGGGCGAGTACGGTCTCGATCTCGGTCGGATCGAGGCGGATGCCGTTGATCTTCGCCTGGGTGTCGGCCCGTCCCGCGTACTTCAGTTGGCCGTCGTCATCCCACTGGGCCAGGTCACCGGTACGGTACATGCGCGCGCCGGCGGGACCGAAGGGGCAGGGGACGAACCGCTCCGCGGTCGCCCCGCCGTTGTGGTGGTAACCACGGGCGAGCAGCCCGCCGACGTACAGTTCGCCGATCACACCCGGCGGGACCGGGGTCAGCTCCGGCCCCAGGACGTAGGCACGCATGTTGGCCAGGGGCTGTCCGACCGGAATCGCGCCGGTTTCGGTCCACTGCCGCGGGAGCGTGAAGGTGGAGGCGTAGAAGCTCTCGGTCTGCCCGTAGGCGTTGATGACACGGACGTGGGGGAAGGTCTTGTGCACCTTGTGGACCAGGTCGGCCGAGAGGGCCTCACCGGCGAAGACGACGGTTCGCACGTCGAGGTCGACGTTTTGGTCCAGCAGCGCGGAGAACACCGCGGGCACGGCGCTGATGGTGGTGCCGGACCAGCTGCCGCGCTCCGCGAGTTCGAGTACGTCACGGACGATCTCGACGCTCGCTCCGGCGGTGAGCGCGGTGAAGATCTCGAACACGGAGACGTCGAAGTTCACCGAGGTCGCGGCCAGCATCCGGGACCCCGCCTCGACCTGCACGGTCCGACGCAGATCCCGCACACCGTTGACCACACTGGCATGGGTGATGGCGACACCCTTGGGCGTCCCGGTCGAGCCCGAAGTGAACATCACGTAGGCCAGGTTGTCCGGCCCGATACGGACGTCCGGGGCTTCGAGAGCGGGGCCGTCGAGGCTCAGGTCGTCGAGGTGGAGTACCGGCAGCCGGCACTTGGCCACGGTCGCCGCCGCTTCGTAGTCGGTCAGGACCAGTGCCGGATCGGCCGCGCCGAGCAGGAGGTCGACGCGCGCGGCCGGGTAGTCGGGGTCGATCGGCAGGTAGGCGCCGCCGGCCTTGAGCACCGCGAGCAGTGCGACCACCAGGTCCGCCGAGCGCGGAAGTGCCACGGCGACCAGCGTGTCCGGCCCGACACCACGGTCCCGCAGGACCGCGGCCAGCCGGCCTGCGCGGGCGTCCAGTTCCCGGTACGACAACTCGGTCTGCCCGGACACCACCGCCGTCGCGTCCGGCGTGCGCGCCGCCTGGGCGGCGACCAGCTCCGGCACCGTCGCTGCGTGCACCGGCGCCGTCGTGTCGTTCAGCTGTGTCAGCCGGTCCCGCTCGGCGGCGGTGAGCACGTCCACCCCGCCGAGCCGCGTCCCGGGATCGGCGACCACCTGCCGCAGTACGCGCACATAGCGGTCGACGAGGCCCTTGGCCGTGGCGTGGTCGAACAGTTCCGTCGCGTACTCCAGCCGGCCGTACGCACCGCCGGACGGGGCCGGGACGATGTTGAAGAACAGGTCGAACTTCGCGGTACCGGTGCCAGCCGGGACGGGGGTGACCCGCAGACCCGGTATCTCGATCTGCGACCACTCGAACTGCCAGGCCAGCATCACCTGGAACAGCGGCTGGTACGCGGTGGTGCGGTCCGGACCGAGCAGCTCCACCAGGCGCTCGAACGGGACGTCCTGGTTGTCGTACGCGGCCAGGGCCCGGTCGCGCACCTGCTCCAGCAGCTCACCGAACGACGGGTTGCCGGACAGGTCGACGCGCAGCACCCAGGTGTTGGCGAAGAACCCGATCAGATCGTCGAGTTGCTCATCGGCGCGCCCCTCGATCGGGCTGCCGATCGTCAGGTCGTTGCCGGCGCCGACGTGGTGCAGGAGCACCGCGAGCACGGCCTGCGCGACCATCGGCGCCGTGCCGCCGCGCTCCGCGGCCAGCTTCCCGATCCCGGCGAGCAGGTCCGCGTCCAGCTCGAAGTCGACATGGCCGCCGTCGTGGCCGGCCGCCGTCGGCCGCGGCCTGTCCAGCGGCAGCTGCACCGGCTGCGGCACCCCGGCCAGTTCCCCCCGCCAGTACTCCAGCTGGGCCGCGGCGATGCTCTCCGGGTCCTCCTCGTCGCCCAGCAGCTGGCGCTGCCACAGCGTGTAGTCCTTGTACTGCACCGGAAGCGGCGGCCACTGCGGCACTTCGCCCCGGTGGCGGGCCGCGTACGCCGACAGCAGATCCCGCAGGAACGGCGCCATCGACGCCCCGTCCGCGGCGATGTGGTGGAACACGAACACCAGCAGGTGCTCCTGCGGGCCGACGCGGAGCACGGTGGTCCGCAGGGGGAGTTCCGTGTCCAGGTCGAAGCCCTCGCACGCGGCCTCCTGCAGCGCGGTGTCCACCGCGTCCGCGGCCACGTCGGTCACCCGGAACGGCGGGGCCGCCTCCTCGGGGGGCAGGATCCGCTGCTCCGGCGTGCCGTCCGCGTTCTCGGCGACCAGGGTGCGCAGGCTCTCGTGCCGGGTGACGACATCCGTGACCGCGGCGGACAGGGCCGCCGTGTCCAGCGGCCCGTCCAGGCGCAGCACGAACGGGATGTTGTAGGTCGCGGACGGGCCTTCCAGACGGTGGAGGAACCACAGCCGGCGCTGGGCGAAGGACAGGGGGATCATCGACGCGTCTCCTCAACGGTCATCTGGCCCAGCCGGGGACGCAGCCGGGGGCGGTTCGACGTGGCCAGTTCCCCGATCCGAACCGCCAGCTGGGCGACGGTCGGATTGCGGAACACTGTCGTGACCTTCACGTCGGCGTTCAGCTCGTTGCGGATGCGGCCGACCAGCCGGGTGGCCAGCAGCGAATGCCCGCCGCGGCTGAAGAAGTCGACGTCGATACCGACCTCCGCCAGGCCGAGCAGGTCGGCGAACAGCCGGCAGAGGACTTCCTCGGTGTGGTTGCGCGGCCCGCGTCCGGTGTCGGCCTCGGTGTAGTCCGGTGCGGGCAGCGCCTTGCGGTCGAGCTTCCCGCTCGGTGTCGTGGGCAGTTCGGCGAGCGGCACGATCGCCGAGGGGACCATGTACTCCGGCAGGTGCTCTTGGACCTGGCCCGTCAGGGCCGTGAGGTCCAGCCCGGCCGGATCCGTGCCCTTGACCGGCACCACGTACGCGACCAGTCGCTGGTCGTCGGCGCGGTCCTCGCGCACCACGGCCACCGCGCTGTCGACGTCCGGGTGTGCGGCCAGCGCCTGTTCGATCTCGCCGAGTTCGATGCGGAAGCCGCGCACCTTGACCTGGAAGTCGGTCCGGCCGATGTACTCGACCTGGCCGTCCGTGGTCCACCGCACCAGGTCGCCGGTGCGGTACATCCGGGTTCCCGGCTCGCCGAAGGGGCAGGCCACGAACCGGCCCGCGGTCAGCCCGGTCTGTCCGAGGTAGCCCCGGGCGAGCCCGGTGCCGGCCAGGTACAGCTCGCCGGCGACCCCGGGCGCGACCGGGCGCAGCGCCGCGTCCAGCACGTACACCTGGGTGTTCCAGATCGGTGCGCCGATCGGCACCCGGTCCGCACCCGGCACGTGCTGCCACGCCGTGACCTCGACCGATGCCTCGGTGGGTCCGTAGAGGTTGTGCACCCCGCAGCCCGGCAGCACGCCGACCGCCTTGTTGGCCAGTGCGGGCGGGAACGCCTCGCCCGCGACCTCGATCCAGCGCAGGCTGGTGCACTCCTTGGCCGCCGGCTCGGCGACGAAAGCCTCCAGCAGGGAGGGCACGAAGTCCGCGCCGGTCACCCGCTCGCGCTGGATCAGGTCGGCGAGGTAGGCCGGGTCCCGGCGCCCGTCCGGACGCGCGATGACCACGGCGGCCCCGACCTGGAGCGGCGCGAACAGCTCCGGCACCGACACGTCGAAGCTCGCCGTCGTGCTGAGCAGCACCCGGTCCTCGGCCCCGACCTCGAAGTGCGCCAGGCCCCACTGCAGCCGGTTCATGATCGACCGGTGCGCCACCTGCACCCCCTTCGGGCCGCCGGTGGAACCGGAGGTGAAGATGACGTATGCGGCGTGGTCCGGGGACAGCTCACGCTGCGGGTTCGTCTCGGGGTGGGCGCAGACGTCCGGCAGGTTCTCGTCGAGGACCAGCAGCGGCTTGGCACTGTCCAGCACGTGCCGCACCCGGTCCTCGGGCAGGTCCGGGTCCACCGGCACATAGGCCGCACCCGCCTTCACCACCGCGTAGAGCGCCACGAGCAGGTCGACGGAGCGGGGGATCTTGACCGCGACCAGCCGCTCGGGGCCGGCGCCCTGCTCGACCAGCCAATGCGCCAGCCGGTTCGCGCGCCGGTTGAACTCCCCGTAGGTCAGCGTCTCCTGCTCACCGATCAGCGCCACCCGGTCCGGGTCACGCTCCACCTGGGCCTCGAACGCGGCCGGCAGGGTGTCCGCGGCCACCGGGTGGGCCGTGTCGTTGACCTGGCGCACCAGCCAGTCCCGCTCGTCCTCGCCCAGCACCTCCACGGCACCCACCGGCACCGAGGGGTCCTCAAGCACCTGCTCCAGCACCCGGACGAGCCGCGCGGCGATCACCTCGGCCGCGGCGCGGTCGTACAGGTTGCGCTGGTAATCGAGGGAGAGCCGCAGGTAGGGGTCGGAGGCGTTGAGGGTGAGCGGGTAGTGCGAGCCCGCGAACGGCCGGATGGCGTCGATCGTGAACCCGGCCGAGGCGTTCGCGTCGACGATGCCCTCGCGGTCGATCGGGTAGTTCTCGAACACCACGATCGTGTCGAACAGGGCGGGCAGCCCGACGCCGCGCTGGATGTCGGCGAGGCCGTAGTAGTGGTGGTCGAGCAGGCTGATCTGCCGGTTCTGCAGGTCGGTGATGACATCGGCCAGGCTCTGGTCGGCTCGGCACATGGCCCTGGTCGGCAGGGAGTTGATGAACAGGCCGACCATCTCGTCCGAGCCGGTCAGGTCCGCGGGGCGGCCGTTGACGGCGGCGCCGAACACCACGTCGTGCTGCCCGGTCAGCTTCGAGAGCAGGATCGCCCAGGCGCCCTGCAGGACCGTGTTCAGGGTGACCCCGAGTTCCGCGGCGCGCCGGGCGAGTTCACGTCCCTTGTCGATCGACAGCGGAACCTCGACCCGCCCGAGCGCGGTCGCCTCCCCCTCGGGGGCAAGGCCCGCGGCCACGAGGGTCGGCTGGTCGAATCCTTCCAGCTCGGCCTTCCAGCGGGCCGCCGAGGCCTCCCGGTCCTGCCGGGACAGCCAGGCCAGGTAGTCGCCGTAGGAGCGGACCGGAGCAAGGTCACGGGTCTCGGCGTACAGGCGGATCAGGTCCGTGATCACCAGCGGCGACGACCATCCGTCGAACAGGGTGTGGTGCGCCGTGAGGATGAGCTTCGCCTGCTCGGGTCCGCAGGTGAGCAGGGCCAGGCGGATCAACGGCGGGCGGGTGGGGTCGAGTTGGTCGGCCCGGTCGTCGGCGAGGGCCGCATCGAGCGCCGCGTCCTGCTCGGCCTCGCTGCGGCCGGTCAGGTCGAGGTGCCGCCAGGGCAGGGCGACGTGTTCCGCCACGACCTGCACCGGGTCGCCGTCGGCCGTGGTGAGGAACGCGGAGCGCAGGTTCGGGTACCGCTCGAGCAGCGCCTGCCCGGCCGCCCGCATGCGCTCCGGGTCCACCTGCCCGGACAGGTGCAGCACGAACTGCATGTGGTAGACGTCGAAGGTGCCGTCGGCGAGCGCCGCCTGGAACTGGATGCCGGACTGCCCCGGCGCCTGCGGCCATACCTCGACCAGCCGGCCGTAGCGCTCCTCCCAGGCCTCGATCTCGTCCTGGCGCACCGGGACCAGCGGGGCGTCCGAGGGCGTGAGCCCGCCGATCTCGGGGCGTGCGGCGTACGCGGCCATGCCGTGCAGCACCTCGACCCACAGCTCGGCCAGTTCGGCGGCCCGCTCGCGGGAGAGCACCCCGGTGGGGAACATGAAGGCCGCCTGCAGCCGGGTGCCGTCGGCGGTGTCCGTGACGACCGAGTTGACCTCGAGCGCGGACAGCGCGGGCAGGTCCGGGTCGGGCTTCGCGATCAGCTCGGCGGACCAGGACGCGGGCCCCCACCCGTGCGCGCGCAGGTGCTCGGGCACGTCGGCGTCGGAGATCCGGCCGAGGTAGTTGAAGCCGATCTGCGGCGCCGGGTACTCGGCGAGCTGTTCGGCGGTCTCCGGGTTCAGGTAGCGCAGCAGCCCGTAGCCGAGGCCCTTGTCCGGGACCCCGCGCAGCTGCTCCTTGACCAGCTTGATCGCCTGCCCGGCCGCGGGGCCGCCGGCCAGTACGTCGGCCAGGTCCACTCCCCGCACATCGACCCGGGCCGGGTACATGGTGGTGAACCAGCCGACGGTCCGGGACAGGTCGGCCCCGGGCACGACCTCCTCCTCGCGGCCGTGTCCCTCGAGGCGCACCAGGGTCGAGCGGTCCTCACCGCGCCACCGGTTCACCGCGAGGGCGAGCGCGGCGAGCAGTACGTCGGTCCCGGTGCCCTTGAACGCCGCGGGCAGCTTGGTCAGCACGGCCTCGGTGACCTCGGCGGGCAGCTGCGCCCGCACGGTGTCGAGCGTCGACCAGACGTCCACGGCCGGGTCGAACGCCCGCGTGCCGAGCGGGGGGTTCGACGCCTCCAGCAGGTCCCGCCAGTACGTCAGTTCCGCCTCCCGTTCCGGGGAGAGCGCCTCGTCCTGGAGCGCCGACGCCCAGCGGCGGGCCGAGGTGCCGACCGCGGGCAGCTTGGGCGCCCTGCCGGAGCGGACCTGCTGCCAGGCCTCGGCGAGGTCCGACATGAGGATCCGCCAGGAGACGCCGTCCACCGCCAGGTGGTGCAGCACCACGAGAAGCCTGCCCGCACCCGACGGCGGGGCGAACCAGACGAAGTCGGCCATGGTCCCGGCTTCCGGGTCGAGCCGGCCGACCGAGGCGTCCAGCTCGGCCTCGGCCGCCCGCAGCGAGGACGGCTCGTCCCAGCGGCCGTCGCAGTCGACGCGGTGGATCAGGTCCACCGCCCGCAGGGTTCCTGTCGGGCGTACGACGAGGGAGGGTTCGTCGCCGGGCACCAGCTGTGCGCGCAGGAGGTCGTGGCGGTCGAGTACGGCGTCCAGCGTCGCGGCGAGGCCGTTCGCGTCGATGCCCGTGGGCAGTTCGAGGACGATCGACATGGCGAAGCGGTTCGTCCCGCCGCCGTGCTCGAACACCTGCCGCGCCACCGGCTGCAGCGGCATCGGGCCGACGCCGCCGCCCTCCAGCTCGGCGAGCACGGGCGCCAGGCCCGTGCGGGCGGAGGCCACCTCGGCGAGGCGGGCCGCGGTGCGGCACTCGAAGATCTCCCGCGTGCTCAGTTCCAGGCCGCGGGCGCGGGCCCGCGCCACCACCTGGATGGAGCGCAGGCTGTCGCCGCCCACCGCGAAGAAGTCGTCGTCGGCACCGACCCGCTCCACACCGAGCACGTCCGCGTACGCCGCGGCGATGATCTTCTCGGCCTCGGTGCGCGGCTCCCGGTAGGTCTCGCCGAGGAACTCCGGCTCGGGCAGCGCCTTGCGGTCCAGCTTGCCGGTCGGACCGAGCGGGAGCCGGCCGAGGGCCACGAAGGCCGACGGCACCATGTAGTCGGGCAGCCGGGCCGCGACGAACTTGCGCAGCTCGGCGGCGGAGGCACCGGACTGCACGTCCACGTCGCCGATGCCGCCGGCGCCGTCGTCACCGACGGCTCCCTCGCCGGTGTGCACCACGTACGCGACGAGCCTCCGCCCGCCCGAGGGCACCTCCCGGCTGATCACCACGGCCTCGTTGATGCCGGGGTGCGCGGTGATCGCGGCCTCGACCTCGGCCGTCTCGATGCGGAAGCCGCGCACCTTCACCTGGCCGTCGCCGCGGCCCACGCACTCCAGCTGCCCCTCGGCGTTCCAGCGGGCCAGGTCGCCCGTGCGGTACATCCGCTCGCCGGCGGGGCCGAACGGGTTCGCCACATAGCGCTCGGCGGTCAGGCCCGGGCGGCCGTGATAGCCGCGGCCCAGGCAGGTCCCGACCACGTACAGCTCACCCACCACGCCCTGCGGCACCGGGGTGAGTCCCGGGCCCAGCACGTAGGCACGCATGTTCCCGAGCGGGGTGCCGATGGGGGCCACGTCGCCGTCCGCCCACTCCTCGGACGCCGCGAGGGAGAACGTGGTGGCGTAGAAACTCTCGCTCTGCCCGTAGGAGTTGACGATCTGCACGCCGGGCAGGGCCTCGCGCACCTGCCGCACCAGCCGGCCCGGGAGCACGTCGCCCGCGAACACGACCGTGCGCACGTCGGGCGCCTTCTCCAGCCGGCCCACCAGCTCCCCGAGCACCGAGGGGACCCCGCTGATCACATGGCCGTCCCAGCGCTCCCGCTCGTCGAGCGCCAGCGCGTTCGCCACCACCTCGGCGGTGCCGCCGGTGGTCAGGGTGGTCAGCAGCTCGAAGACCGAGACGTCGAAGTTGACCGAGGTGCCGGCCAGCATCCGCCAGCCGGTCGGCGCGTCGAGGACGCGCACCAGCTCGCGCACGCCGTTGACGGCGCCCCGGTGGGTGATCGTGGCGCCCTTGGGCTTGCCCGTGGAGCCGGAGGTGTACATCACGTACGCCAGGTTGTCCGGGCTCAGCGGCGCGATCCGGGCCGCGTTGTCCGGCGCCCCCGTGGCCGTCTCCCATTGCGCGCGCTCGTCGAGGTTGACGCACGCCATGTCGCCCTGCGGCAGGTCCTGCCAGGTCGCGGTGTCGGTGACCGCGAAGCGCGGAGCCGCCTCGGACAGCACGCTCTCCGCCCGCCCGCTGAGGTACTGCGGATCCAACGGCACGTATCCGGCACCGGACTTGAGGATCCCGAGCAGGCCAGCCACCAGGTCCTCGGTGCGCGGCAGCGCGAGGGCCACCAGGTCCTCCGGCCCGGCACCGCGCCGGATCAGCTCCCAGGCGACGCCGTTCGCCCGGTCGTCCAGCTCCCGGTAGGTCAGTGTCCGCTCGTCGCACACGAGCGCCGGGGCGTCGGGCGTCCTGGCCACCTGGGCCTCGAACAGCTCCGGGACCGTCAGCTCGGGCAGCGGCGCGGCGGTGTCGTTGAACTCGGTGAGCAGCCGCTGCCGCTCGGCGGCGTCGAGCACGTCGACGGTGCCGATCGCACGCTCCGAGTCGGCGGTGAGAAGCCCCAGTACGCGGACGAACCGGTGCGCGATGCCCTCGGCGGTGTCCCGGTCGAACAGGCTGGTGGCGTACTCCAGGCGGCAGTTCGCCCCGCCGGTGCCGTTCGGGATCAGGTCGAAGAACAGGTCGAACTTGGCCGTCCGGGTCTCGAGCCGCTCGGCCCGGACACCGAGGCCGGGCAGTTCCATGGGCGGCACGGGCGGCTGCCAGGAGAGCATGACCTGGAAGAACGGGTTGTAGGCGGTGGACCGGTCCGGGTTGAGCAGCTCCACCAGCCGCTCGAACGGCATGTCCTGGTTGTCGTAGGCGGCCAGGGAGCGGTCCCGCACCTGCTCCAGGAGCTCGCCGAACGACGGGTTGCCGGACAGGTCGACGCGCAGCACCCAGGTGTTGACGAAGAACCCGACGAGGTCCCGCAGCTCCTCGTCGGTGCGGTCCGTGATCGGCGCGCCGATGGACACGTCGTCACCGCACCCGAGGTGGTGCAGGAGCACCGCGAGCGCCGAGTGCATGACCATCGACACCGTGGTGCCCGATTCCGCGGCCAGCTTCTCCACGGCCCCGAGCAGGTCGGGCCCGATGGAGAACGGGATGCGGTCGCCGGCGGGGTCCATCACCCTCGGACGCGGGCGGTCCGTCGGCAGGGCCAGCGGCTGCGGCAGATCGGCCAACGCCTTGCGCCAGTACGCCAGTTGCCGGGCCGACGTGCTGTCCGGATCGGACTCGTCACCGAGCACGTCCCGCTGCCACAGCGTGTAGTCCGCGTACTGCACCGGCAGCGGCTCCCACGCCGGGGCCCTGCCCTCGGTGCGGGCGGCGTAGGCCGTGGTGAGATCGCGGAACAGCGGCCCGAAGGACTCACCGTCCACGGCGATGTGGTGCGCCACGACGACGAGGGTGTGCTCGCGCGGCCCGGACCGCACCAGCCTGGCGCGGATCGGCGCGTCGGCGGCCAGGTCGAAGGTCGCGGTGGCCACCTCCTCGACCGCGGCCGCCCGCTCCTGCTCCCCCGCGACCTCGACGAGGGGCAGGTCGAACGGCTTCTCGCCGGAGGGCAGCACCTGCTGGTGCGGGACGCCGTCGTCGCCCTCGACGATCACCGTGCGGAGGACTTCGTGCCGGTCGATGACATCGCGGAGCGCCGCCTCGAGCGCATCCGCGTTCAGCTCACCGGTCAGCCGCAGGGCGAACGCGCCGTTGTAGGTCGGCGACGGGCCTTCGAACCGGTCCACGAACCACAGCCGGCGCTGCGCGAACGACAACGGGATCATTGTGTCTCCAAAATCGGCGAACCGGGGAGCGGGTCGTCAGTCAGCTCTGGTCGAGCAGGGTCAGCAGTTCGTCGTTGTAGAAGTCGTCGATGGAGCACGCGCCCGACAGCGTCGAGAAGTACCGGTCGATGTGCTCCTGGTGTCCGACCAGCTTGCGCAGCATGTCCGTGCGGCCCTCGGGCTTGAGCTCGGCCACGTTGAGCGCGCCCTGGTAGTGATTGAGTGCCTCGTTGCTCAGGTCGTTCTCGTAGCGCCGCAGCGCCGACCTGAGCGCGGCGTCGTCGTGCAGCCGGTCTCCGATGTGGTCGGTGAGCGACTGGGCCTGCACGAAGGCCTCGGTGATGCCGCGTGCGGTGATGGAGTCCTTGTGGTTCACCGCGTCGCCGACCAGCGCCCAGCCGGGGCCGTACGCCTTGCGGAAGTAGTTCTCCTGGTGGCCCGTGCCGTACAGCTGCTCCTCGCGCCGGCCGGCCCGCATCCGCTCGTACAACTCCGGTGCCGTGGTGCGGAAGGCGTCGAGGTAGGCGGGTTCGACGTCCTTGCGGACCTGGCCGAACTCGTCCTGCGGGAAGTAGGCCATGAGCAGGGTGAGGTCGTCGTTGGTGGGCAGGACGCCGATCCAACGTCCCGGCTGCTCGTACAGCTCGAAGTGCGCGGGAACGCCGGACCAGTAGCTGTAGTAGGTGCAGGTCATCCGCGGATGCTCGATGACGTTCTTCGCGCCGGCCTTGCGGGCCACCAGCGAGCGCATGCCGTCCGCGCCGACGACGAGTCGCGCACGGTCCGTCGCCTCGGCGCCGCCGGGTGTCGTGTACCGCACTCCGACGACCCGGTCGTCCTCGAACACCAGGTCGTTGACCGCGCAGCCCTGCCGGAACTCCACGCCGGCCGCCACGGCACCGTCCGCGAGGATCGGGTCGAGTACGTAGCGCCTCGGCGCGTAGGTGGTCCGCAGGCCGTCGATCGGCAGCGAGAAGCCGTCGATGCGGACGCCGGGCGCCTCGTAGCTCTGGTGTGTGATCGGCCGGCAGCCGGCCTCGCGCAGCCGGTCGAGCAGGCCCCACCGCTGCAGCAGCGCCACGCCCTGCTGGTGGAGGTAGTGCGAGGACAGCGTGTCCTGCGGGAACCGCGCCTTCTCCAGGAGCAGGACGCGATAGCCCTGCCGCGCGAACAGCATGGCCGTCGGCGAACCCGCACAACGGGCACCTATGACAATCACGTCGTACATGGCGCCTCTCCTACCGGGTAGTTGCCAGCGATTCGATGTACGTGGAAATCGACGCCACCGTCGGATTGCGGAACAGCTCGTCCATCGGGACCTCGACGCCCAATTCCTCGATGAATGCGCCCTGAATCCTGACCATGATCAGGGACTGGCCGCCCAGCGCGAAGAAATCCTCGTCGGCCGATATGTCGTCACGCTGGAATTCCCGGCACCAAATGGCGCGCACGCTTTCGGCAATCATCACATTCCTCCAGGCTGTCATCAAGGTGCGTCGAGCAGTGCCGCGCGGTCGACTTTTCCGTGCGGGCTCAAGGGAATCCGCGGAATATTCCGGAACCTGGCCGGCACCATGTTCCGCGGCAGCGTGGTCAGGAGGCGGGCGCGCACGTCGTCCTCGGCGAGATCGTCTTCGGCCGGGACGATGAACGCGATCAGCTCGGCCTCGCCGGAGTCGGTGTGCCTGATCGCCACGGCGGCCTCGCGGACACCGGCCAGCCTGCCGAGCGCGCGCTCCACGTCGGTCGGATCGATGCGCATGCCGCGCACCTTCACCTGCGCGTCGATCCTGCCGAGGACGACGAGTTCGCCGGCCTCGGTCACCCGGCCGCGGTCGCCCGTGCGGTACAGCCGGCGCCGCTCTCCGTCGACCTCGATCGTCGTGAACTTCGCGTTCTCCGGACCGTTGTTGAGATAGCCCGCGCCGACTCCGGCCCCGGAGATGCAGATCTCGCCCTGCTCGCCCGGCGCGACATGGCGCAGGTTCTCGTCGAGGAGATGGATGTCGGTGTTGTAGGCCGGCCTGCCGACCGGTGGCACGTCGTGCTCGCCGGGCCGGTACGCGGCGAGGTCGTACGACGTCGCGACATCCGTGCACTCGGCGACGCCGTACTGGTGCAGGAGCGTGCAGGTGTTGCCGTCGCGCCGGGACCAGTCCGTGAGCCGTTCGGCCTTGAGCGGCTCGCCGCCGAAGAGCACGTAGTCGAGCCTGCCGAGTGCGTCGCCGCCGCGTGCCCTCTCCCAGTCCACCAGCAGGTACAGCGTGCTGGAGGCGCAGTGCACCACGCGGATCTCGTGCTCGGTCAGCATGCGGTAGGCCAGCATGGCGTCGAAGTTCCGGCTCGCCATCAGGTACTGGGTGGCGCCGCAGAACAGTGGTGTCATCAGGGCCCGCTGGGACAGGTCGAAGCCGAACGCGCTGACGACCAGGTTGTGCGAGCCGCGGTGCAGGCCGTATTCGAGCTTCAGCCAGTTCATCAGGTTGAACCAGCCCTCGTGCCGCACCGCGGTCAGCTTCGGCGTACCGGTCGATCCGGACGTGAAGACCGCGTAGCACACGTCGTCTCCGGTGACGCGGACTTCGGGAGCGGTCGCCGGAAGACCTGCCAGGTGCTCGGAGAGCCGGTCCAGGTCGATGAGGTCGACGGCCGCCGACTCGACCATCGCGGCCGTCGCCGGTGAGGCCACGATCAGCGCGAGATCGGGGACCTGGCCCAGCAGGAGGCGGAGCCTGGCCTCAGGATAGGCCGGGTCGAACGGTACGTAGGCGGCGCCGGCCTTCAGTGTGCCGAGGATGGCGACGAGCATGTCGGTCGAGTAGTCGAGACAGACGCCGACCTTCGCGCCTCGGCCGTGTCCGCGCGCCACGAGGAAGTGCGCGAACCGGTTCGCCTTCGCGTCCAGCTCCGCGTACGTCACCCGCTCACCGGCCCAGGAGACGGCGACGGCGTCGGGAGTGGCCTGTACATGCGCCTCGAACTGCCGGTGAACGACGGGCTCCGAGGGCAGAGCGACCCGTTTTCCCTGAAGGATCATCAACTGACTCCGATGTGAGAGGTGTCCGGTCGGCGATACGAGAGGTGTCCGGTCGGACGAGCCGTGGACGCGAACGGGGAACGGGGTCGCCGACGCCTGCGGACGGTGCGCGCCGCGCTTGCCGACGCCTTCGGTACGCCGCCCTTGCCGACGCCTTCAGTGCGCCGCGCCTTCCGACGCCTGTGGTGCGCCGCGCTTGTCTACGCCTTCGAGCAGTGCGCCGCGCCTGCCCGACGCCTTCGGACGGTGTGCCGCGCCTGCCGGCACCTTCAGGCACTGCGCCGCACTTGCCGACCTTCGAGCGGTGCGCCGCGCTTGCCAGTGCCTTCGGATGGTGTGCCGCCGGGGCGTGCACCACCAGGCGATGCGCCGCTAGGCCACGCGCCGTCAGACAGGGCGCCGTCAAGCGGAGCGCCACCAAGCGATGCGCCGTCAGACGGAGCGCTACCAAGCGGAGCGCCGTCAGATGGAGCGCCGTCAGGCCGTGCGCCAAGCACAGCGCCACCAGACCCTGCGCCACCAAGCCGTACGCCGCCAAGCACAGCGGCACCAGACCCTGCCGCCAAGCCGCGCGCCGCCAGCCAGCCCCGCCCCGTCAAGCCGTGCGCTTCTCGGTGATGCTCTCGTCGGCTGTTTCGAGCATTCGGGTGACCCACTTGTCGACGGGCAGGCCGTGCGCGGCGGCCATTTTCGAGTAGTACTCCAGTTGGCCGGCGGACAGCTCGATGGTGAGGGTGGTGACCTTCTGCCGGCGTTTCTCGGCGGCGGCCGACTCGGCGAGCCGAGGGACGTCCTGCTGTTCGTCGGCGCCGCTCGTGCGCACCTCGGCCTTTTCGTTCTGTGCGGCCAGGCTGGCGCGGACGGCCCTGCGCAGTTCGTTGCGCGACCACTTCTGCTGTTCGGCCTTGCGCAGCCAGTAGTCCTGCTCCGGTGGCGCCAGGCGGGTCACCTCGGCGTGGTGGGCGAAGCTGAGGCTGTCCCGCCTGCGGTGGTGCTCGAACCGCCGGGCCACCCAGGCGTAGTTGCGCAAGGTCTGGTAGTCGAGCCCGGTGCGCTCGATGGCCTCCTTGTACCGCCGCCACCCGTAGGTGGCCTCCCCGTAGATCAGCCAGTCGGCGAGCCACCACGCCGAGGAGTTCACGAGCTCGCGCAGGTTGGTCCCGATCTGCTCCCAGGACCGCTCCGGCAGGTTCTCCGGGAAGACCATGCCCGACTTCTGCACCGTGGCCTGTGTCCCGACGAACGACAGGACCACATCGCGCTGCGCCGGCTCACCACTGCCGACCACCGGCCGCGCCTTGTATCTGCTCACGCTTCTCACAGCCCCCGTCACCACCTTCATCTCCCAACTCAGAGCGTCTTCCTGGGCGTAAACCGTTCACTCGGCCGAGGCCGAGCACGGGCGGCGTTCACCGCGCCGACATGGCCTCCCGCAGGCTCTTGGGACGCAGGTCGGTCCAGTGCTCCTCGACGTACCGCAGGCACTCGGCCCTGGCCGCCTCGCCGAAGACGACCCGCCAGCCCGCGGGCACGTCGGCGAATGCCGGCCACAGGGAGTGCTGGTCCTCGTCGTTGGCCACCACGAAGAAGCGGCCGTTCTCGTCATCGAAGGGGTTCGCGCTCAACTGGCACCGTCCTTAACCGTCATGAGGTGACTTGGATGGGGAATCGCCAGGCCGGGTGCGTAGGAAGCACCGGGCGCGGGTTCGCGGATCGGCGTTGTCCGGTCGACAGGACACGCGGCGTCTGCGGCGACCCCGGCGTTGGCACGTCACCGTAGGGACTCGGCCACCGGCGCTACAAGTGCGGCGGGCCCGCCCGCCGTCCGGTCGTCCGCCCGGATCCGCAGCCCGCCGTGATCCTCTGTACCGGGGCGGATTCCTGTGCCACGATGCCGACTCGCGGGCAAGGACGTGCGCCGCTCATCGCGGTTCGCGCGCGTCGGCTCAGGCGTGCGGGACGGTGGGACCGGCTGCGACGGCGGGGACATCGTGAACGCGCTCACCGCCCACACTGTCCGCGGTCCTCACAGGCCCGGTCGAGTTCCGCTCCAGCGAGCGAGCGGCGGCCGGTGCGGGCTCTCGAAGCGGTGACCTCACCACAGGCACACGCGCACACATGTCCGGAGGGAGAGCGATGGACTGCACACGACCTGCCCTGCGCCTGTTCGTCCTGCACCACGCGGGCGGCTCACACCTGCCGTACCGCGGCTGGCCGGCCGGACTGCCGGACACCTGGGACGTACGGCTGCTCGACGCACCGGGCCACGGCCTCCTTCTCGACCAACCGCAGTTCACGGACGCCGGCCGCCTCGCCGACCACCTGTTGCGCGACATCGAGCCCGAACCGGCCTGTCCCTACGCACTTTTCGGGCACAGCATGGGCGCCCTGGTGGCGTACGAGATGACCCGGCGGGCCGCCGAACTCGGCCTGCCGCTGCCGGTGTGGCTCGGGGTGTCGGCGCGGTCCGCACCGCAGTCGGCGGGAGAGGGAGACTGGTACCACGAGCTGCCGGCCGCCGAGCTGCGCACGCGTCTGAAGCTGCTCGGCGGCACACCCGAGGGTGTCTTCGACGATCCCGAACTGTGGGCCCTGTTCGATCCGATCATCCGGGCCGACCTGCGCCTGGTGGAGAGCTGGCGTCCCGCTCCCGACGCCGGTCCGCTGCCCGTGGCGCTGTCCGCCTTCGCCGGCCGCGAGGACCGCTCCGCCTCGCCGCGGCGGATGGCCGGCTGGGCGGAGCACTCCGAGCACTTCCTGGGCCTACGGGTCCTCAGCGGCGGTCACTTCTACTTCCAGGACGAACCCGCGCCGCTGCTGCGGCAGATCGAACAGGACGCGACCACGGCGCTCGACGCGGCGGACGCGACGCGCTCGGCCTGAACCTCCTACGGAAACCCGTACGGAAACCCGTACGGAACCCCCTACGGAACCCCCTACAAAAACCCCCGGACGACTCTCAGGAGCGGGAATGACGACAGGGAAGAGACCAAGGGCCGGCGTGGTCGGCCTGGCGGCGGTCGCGCTGATGGCCACCGTCCTCACGGGTCCCGCTCAGGCGGCGCGGGCCACGGCTCCCACGACGGCCGACCACCAGGCCACGCGGCACGCCATCGACGCGGCCGTCGCGGCCGGCGTGCCCGGCGTCACCGCCGAGGCCCGGGACGCCGGCGGAGTGTGGAAGTCGGCGGCGGGCGTGGGCGATCTGACGACGGGCGCTCCGCGCGGCAAGAACGACCGGTTCCGCGTCGGCAACATCACCAACACCTTCGTGGCGACGGTCCTGCTGCAGCTGGAGGCGGAGAACAAGCTCAGTCTCGACGACAGCGTGGAGCGCCATCTGCCCGGCCTGGTGACGGGCAACGGCAACGACGGCCGCACGATCACCGTACGGCAGCTCCTCAACCACACCAGCGGCCTGTTCGACTACTTCGCCGACCCGCAGTACGACGAGACATATGTGTTCGGCGACGGCTTCCTCCAGCACCGGTACGACACCCTGACGCCCGAGCAGCGTGTGCGCGTGGCCCTCGCGCACGCGCCGCTGTTCGCACCCGGTACCAGGTACTCCTTCTCCAACACCAACGACGTGCTGGCCGCGCTGGTCCTGGAGAAGGTCGCCGGCAGGCCGTACGAGGACGAGGTGCGCGACCGGATCATCGAACCCCTGGGACTGCGGGCGACGTCCAATCCCGGCACCGGCTTCCGCCTGACCGGACCGAGCAGCCGCGGCTACGCCAAGATCTTTCCGGCGCAGCCGGACCGGATCGACGACGTCACCGAGATGAACGGGTCACAGGGCTGGGGCAATGGCGACATCATCTCCAGCGCGGACGATCTGAACCGGTTCTACGGAGCGCTGATGCGCGGAAGGCTGCTGCCGCCGCGGCAGCTGAGGGAGATGAAGGCGACCGTCGACGATCCCGATTTCCCGGGCTCGTCCTACGGACTCGGCATCGAACGGCTCACGCTGAGCTGCGGCACCTCGGTGTGGTACCACGACGGCGGCGCACTGGGATGGCTCTCGCTGGCCGCCTTCACCGAGGACGGCCGCCACCAGCTCGCTTTCAACTACAACAGCACCTGGGGAGCGCAGACCATGCTCCCGGTTCTGAACGCCGAGTACTGCGGCACATCGTCCGGCTCGGAGGCTCCATGACCGTGCGAGCGGCCGTGGCCGGAGCGAGCGGATACGCGGGAGGTGAGCTCCTGCGCCTGCTCCTGGCCCATCCTGAAGTGGAGATCGGCGCGCTGACCGGCCAGTCCAGTGCGGGACGGCGGGTCGGCGCAGTGCAGCCGCACCTGACGCCGCTGGCCGAGCGGGAGGTGCGGCCCACCACCGCCGAGGTTCTCCAGGGCCACGACGTCGTCTTCCTCGCGCTGCCGCACGGCCAATCCGCCGCTGTGGCGGAGAAGTTGAGTGAGGAGACGCTCGTCGTCGACTGCGGCGCGGATTTCCGGCTCGCGGACGCGAGCGACTGGCAGAGGTTCTACGGCTCGGCGCACGCGGGCACCTGGCCGTACGGCCTGCCCGAACTGCCCGGCGCACGCGCCGCGTTGGCGGGCACCAGGCGCATCGCGGTGCCGGGCTGCTATCCGACGGCGGTCCTGCTGGCCCTCTTCCCGGCGTACGCGGCGGGCCTGGCCGAGCCCGAGGCGGTGGTCGTCGCCGCGTCCGGCACGTCCGGAGCCGGCAAGGCACCCAGGCCGGACCTGCTCGGCAGCGAGGTCATGGGCTCCATGCGGCCGTACGGCGTCGGCGGCGGCCATCGGCACACACCGGAGATGACGCAACACCTCGGCGCCGTGGCGGGCCGCCAAGTCGCCGTCTCCTTCACCCCGACCCTGGCGCCCATGCCGCGCGGCATCCTCGCCACCTGCTCCGCCGCGGCGCGGCCCGGAGTCGACGCGCACGACATACGCGCCGCGTACCACAAGGCACTGGCCGACGAGCCGTTCGTGCGGCTGCTGCCGGAGGGACAGTGGCCCTGCACCGCGGCCGTGTACGGATCGAACGCCGCGCACATCCAGGTGGCCCTCGACCCGTCGGTGGGCCGGATCATCGCGATCGCCGCCATCGACAACCTGACCAAGGGCACGGCGGGTGGGGCCGTGCAGAGCATGAACATCGCTCTCGGTCTCACCGAGGAGCTGGGTCTTTCCACGATCGGAGTCGCACCGTGAGCTGGGGGCACCTCCCGGCGGTAGCCGGGGGAGCACGTGCACGCGCGGACTGGGCGAACAAGGAGATGCAGTGAGTGTCACGGCAGCACGAGGGTTCGCGGCGGCCGGTGTCGCCGCGGGAATCAAGCAGAACGGCGGCCGGGACCTGGCTCTCGTCGTCAACAACGGGCCGTGTCACGCCGCGGCCGGCGTCTTCACCTCCAACCGCGTGCAGGCCGCGCCGGTCCAGTGGTCCCGGCAGGTACTCGCGGCGGGCGAGATCCGCGCGGTCGTGCTCAACTCCGGTGGTGCCAACGCCTGTACCGGACCGCGAGGCCTTGAGGACACATGTGCCACCGCGGAGCGAGCCGCGAAGCACCTCGGTCTGAACGCGGCGGACGTGGCGGTCTGTTCCACCGGGCTCATCGGCGTGCCGCTGCCGATGGACCGGGTCCTGGCCGGCGTCGAGCACGCCGTGACCCGGCTGTCCGCGGCCGGCGGCGAGGACGCGGCCGTCGCCGTCATGACCACGGACACGGTGCACAAGACGGCGTCCGTCAGCCGGGGCGCGTGGACCGTCGGCGGCATGGCCAAGGGCGCCGGCATGCTCGCGCCCGGGCTCGCCACGATGCTCGTCGTGCTCACCACGGACGCCGCGCTGAACGGCACCGCCCTGGACCGCGCGCTGCGGGACGCCACGCGTCGCACCTTCGACCGGGTCGACTCCGACGGCTGCATGTCCACCAACGACACCGTGCTGCTGCTCTCCTCCGGTGCCTCTCATGTCACTCCGGAGTACGACGAGTTCGCCGATGCCGTCCGCGAGGTCTGTGCCGATCTGGCCCGGCAGCTCGTCACGGACGCGGAAGGCGCGAGCAAGGAGATCCGCATCGAGGTCGTCGGCGCCGCGAGCGAGGACGACGCCGTCGAGGTGGGCCGGTCCGTCGCGCGCAACAACCTCCTCAAGTGCGCCGTCCACGGCGAGGATCCGAACTGGGGCCGCGTCCTGTCCGCCGTCGGCACCACGTCCGCCGCCTTCGAGCCCGACCGCCTCGATGTCGCGATCAACGGTGTGTGGGTGTGCAGGAACGGGTCGGTCGGCGAGGACCGCGGGCTGGTCGACATGAGCGGCCGTGAAGTGGTGATCACCGTGGACCTCGCCGCGGGTGCGGAGCGCGCCGTCATCTGGACGAACGACCTCACCGCCGACTACGTCCACGAGAACAGCGAGTACGCCTCGTGAACGCCTCGGACGACAGCGCCGGCACGGCGGACAACGCGGCGCTGACCCGCCGCTGGCAGGACGTCATGATGGACAACTTCGGCACTCCCCGGCTGCCTCTGGTCCAGGGGCGTGGCAGCCGGGTCCGGGACGCGGAGGGCCGTGAGTACCTCGACTTCGTCGGCGGTATCGCGGTCAACGCGCTCGGCCACGCGCATCCGGCGGTCGTGGCGGCCGTCTGCGAGCAGATCGCCGCGCTCGGACATGTCTCGAACCTGTTCATCGCGGAGCCGACCGTGCGCCTGGCCGAGCGGCTGCTGCGGCTGGCCGGACGCCGGGGCCGGGTCTACTTCTCCAACTCCGGAGCGGAGGCCAACGAGGCGGCCTTCAAGATCGGCAGACTCACCGGCCGTCCGCACATGGTGTCGGCCGCCGGCGGCTTCCACGGCCGCACCATGGGCGCGCTGGCCCTCACCGGACAGCCCGCCAAGCAGCGCCCGTTCCAGCCGCTGCCGGGCGACGTCAGCCATGTGCCGTACGGCGACGTCGAGGCCTTGCGCGCCGCCGTCACCGCGGACACCGCGCTGCTGGTGCTGGAGCCGCTGCAAGGAGAGAACGGCGTGGTCGTGCCGCCGCCGGGCTATCTGCGGGCGGCACGCGAGATCACCGCGGCGACCGGAACGCTGCTCGTCCTGGACGAGATCCAGACCGGCGTCGGCCGCACCGGCCACTGGTTCGCGGCGCAGGCCGACGGCGTCGAGGCGGACGTCGTCACGCTCGCCAAGGGCCTCGGCGGCGGTCTGCCGATCGGCGCGACGCTCGCCTTCGGACCAGCCGCCGAGCTGCTCACGCCCGGTGCGCACGGCTCCACCTTCAGCGGCAACCCGGTGGTGTGCGCCGCCGCGCTCGCCGTACTGGACACCATCGAGCGGACGGGCCTCCTCGACCGTGTGACGTCGGCCGGAGAGCGGCTGCGGCGCGGCCTGGAGACGCCGGCACATCCGCTGGTACGCGAAGTGCGCGGTGCCGGCCTGCTGATGGGCGTCGTGCTGGACGGTGCGTGCGCGGCGCGCGTGCAGCAAGCGGCACAGGACAGAGGTCTGCTGGTCAACGCGGTGATGCCGGACGTCGTCCGGCTCGCTCCGCCGCTGATCGTGTCGGACCGTGAGGTGGACACCTTCCTCGACGGCTTCCGCGCGGCGCTGTCCGAGGTCTTCGCCGAGGGACCGGTGGCGGCCTGACCGGTCGTGCCGCCGGAGATGCCACTGGACGGTCGGCACGAGGCTGGCTGGAAATTCACCGTGCAGGCGTTCGAGTGCCGCTACGGCATTGCTCCAGCCCGTCCTTCGAGACTTCTCGCTGGTTACGTGCACCGTTCTCATGGAGGCATGATGGCGCGTCAGGCCGGTCAAACCACGGGGTCGCGTGGCGCCCCGACAACCGCACTCCCCCAGCCACCGCCACGCGGGCCGCGCCCCGCGGGAGTCGCTCCGCGCCGGGGCCAGGTGCTGACGACCAAGGTCGGCCTGCAGATGCCGACCGGCATAGGCTACGACGAGTGGGAGCGGGCCGGACGGCAGCTGGCCGACGTCCTCGACTCGTCCTCCTGGTGGCTCGGCGACTGGCTCGTGTACGGCAAGGACCACTACACCGACCGCTACCAGCGCGGGATTCGCGCCGCCGGTCTCTCGTACCAGACGCTGCGCAACTACGCCTGGGTCTCACGGCGTTTCGAACTCAGTCGCCGCAGGCCCGCGCTGAGTTTCCAGCACCACGCCGAGCTGGCCTCCATGCCGGCCGAGCAGCAGGATCTCTGGCTCGACCGCGCCGAGCAGCACAAGTGGACGACCAAGCAGCTGCGCGGTGCCCTGCGCGCCGCGCGCCAGAGCGAGCACCAGCCGCGCACTCCGACCGAGCCGAGCCGCCACCTGGAGCTGCCCGGCAGCCGTCTTCAGTGGTGGCACAAGGCCGCGGAGCAGCTCGGTGTCGACTTCGAGCAGTGGGTGATGACGACGCTGGACAGCGCGGCGGCGAGCGCTCTGGAGGATCTCGGCCGGCCGGCGGAGCACGCGGAGATCCCCGGGCTCACGTCCGTCACGGGCCTGGCCGCGCCGGCCGCGGGCGGCGGCGCCGAGGAGGACGCGCGGCCCGGGGATCTCGCCGGGCGGAGCCGGCCGGTCGCCATCAGCGCCTGAGGCCTCGGCGCCGAGGCCTCAGGCGGCTCACGGCAGCCGGTTCATCAGCCCGGCGGTCGCGCGCTGATACGCGCACGCGCTCTGCCCGAACGACTCCTTGACCCGCTCGCGTACCTCGCCCGGTTGCTCCTGGCTCAGTTTGAACATGCCCTCGGCTCCGGTCACCGTGAACCGGAAGGCGCCCACGCCGGGCACGATCTTGCGGAAGTAGTCGAGCGACTCGGTCATGTCCCAGCCGTTGCCGAACGCCCCTTCGAAGGCGCGCACGGTGGACCGCACCACGTCCAGCGTCTCCTCCGTCGACTCGATCCTCTCCACCACACCGCGGACATGCACCGCGGTGAAGTTCCAGGTGGGAGCGGCCGGCGTCACCTCGTACACCGTGGGTGACACATAGGAGTGCGGGCCGGTGAACGTCAGGAGCAGGACGCTGCCCGTCCGCATCGCCTCCCAGTGCGGATTCGCCCGGTTCATGTGCCCGAGCAGCGTGGCTCCCGGCAGCTCGCCGGACCAGTCGCCGGACGTCTCGGGGTCGAAGATGACCGGCAGATGAGTGGCGAACGGACCGTCCTCCGGGCTGCCGTTGGCCACGGCGAGTGCCAATGGATTTCCACGGATCAGATCCACCATCCACGAACAGTCCGGTTCGCGGTAAAAGCTGGGCACGAACATCCGGATTCACCCTCTCGGCAATTGGCTCAGGGCATGGCTCTGGCTCAGGGCATGGCTGATCCCATTACTCCGGACACATCCGCCATCGGCCGCGCCACGCGGAAATCTTGAGAATCCGCGCCGACCGTACCGCCGTCCCGTCGGCAGGACAACGCTCGCCGAAATACCGCGCCTCCAGAAGCTCTCAAGTGGTCTTCAAGCCGTCTTCCAGTTGCCTTCCCGTCGTCTTCGAGGCACGCTCCAAAGCACACTGCAGAACGGTCTCTCGGGCCACCTGGCCGAGTTTTCCAGACGCAAGCAGGAGAATTTCTTATGGGCATAGCGGGTAGGCGCAACCAAGAGATCTACGACGTGGTCGGTATCGGGTTCGGCCCGTCCAACCTGTCGCTCGCGATCGCCTTGGAGGAGCACGGGGCGAGCGATCCGCAACACCCGGTCACCTCTCATTTCTTCGAGCGGCAACCCACGTTCGGCTGGCACCGGAACATGCTGCTGCCGTCGACGACCATGCAGATCTCGTTCCTCAAGGACCTGGCGACATTCCGGAATCCGATGTCCCGGTTCAGCTTCATCTCGTATCTGCACGCCTCGAACCGGCTGGTGCAGTTCGTGAACAACCAGGACTTCTTCCCGACCCGGCAGGAGTTCCACCAGTACCTGGAGTGGGCGGCCGCCGGCCTCGGCGACCGGGTCACCTACGGCGCCGAGGTCACTTCGGTCCGTCCCGGCACCGAGGCAGGCTCCCGGGCGCCCGACCTCGTCGAGGTCGAGGTGCGCAGGAGCGACGGCACCACCGACGTGGTCGCCGCGCGCAACGTGGTCGTCTCGACGGGCCTGGTGCCGCGGCTGCCGGACGGAGTGACGTCCGACGAACGGGTGTGGCACAGCTCGGAGTTCCTGACCCGGTTCCACGCGCAGGCGCCGGACGACCTCAGGAGCGTGGCGGTGGTCGGCGCCGGCCAGAGCGCGGCGGAGATCACCCGGTTCCTCCACGACGCGCTGCCGCACGCCCAGGTCAACGCGGTCATCCCGTCCTACGGCTACTCGATCGCCGACGACACCCCCTTCGCCAACCAGGTGTTCGATCCCGGCGCGGTCGACGAGTACTACTTCGGCACCGAGCGGGCCCGGGACGCGTTCTGGCACTACCACCGCAACACCAACTACTCGGTGGTCGACGCCGATGTCATCCGGGACCTGTACCAGCGGTCGTACGACGAGCAGGTGCGCGGCAGCCGGCGGCTGCACTTCCGCAACCTCACCAGGGTCGCCGAGGTGGTACGCGCCGGAAGCGGGACGCGGGTGGTGCTGCGCTCGGTGCTGGACGACCGGACGGAGGAACTGGCCGTCGACGCGCTGGTGTTCGCCACCGGCTACGACGGTCTGGATCCGGCTCGCCTGCTCGGCGACTTCGACCGGCACTTCCTGCGCGACGCGGCGGGCCGGCACCGGGTCGAACGCGACTACCGCCTCGTCACCGCGTCGGAACTGACCTGCGGCGTCTATCTCCAGGGCGGCACCGAGCACAGCCACGGACTGACGTCGTCACTGCTGTCGAACATCGCGGTACGCAGCGGCGAGATCGCCGATTCGATCGTACTGCGGCGCACCGAACGGCAGTTGGGCAGCAGCCGGACCGTGCGGGCGACGTCCTCGGTCGCCTGAGGCAGCGCACCGCGGTACGGGCCCCGGTGCCGAGGCCGCAGCACCGGGGCCCGCCCCACAGCCGAGCGTTCTCACAGAAGGAGTCGTGCTTATGAGCGCCAACCGCCCGGCCGGCGGCCCTCTTCTCCGGCGTGCGAGGTCCTCATGACCGTCACTGCGCATCCGGACCTGGTCAAGGCCGGGTTCCTCGGCGAGGCCGTGCCGTGGTTGGCCCGCCACCAGGGCCGGACGGTCGTCATCAAGCTGGGCGGTCACGCCATGGTCGACGAAGACCTCACGGCGGCATTCGCCCGGGACGTCGTCTTCCTGCGCTACGCCGGGCTGCGGCCCGTGGTGGTGCACGGAGGAGGCCCGCAGATCGACGCCGAGCTGGCGCGGCGCGGCCTGGAGCGCGAGTTCAAGGCCGGGCTCAGAGTCACCTCGCCGGCCGCGCTGGACGTGGTGCGGATGGTCCTCGCCGGCCAGGTGCAGCGCGAACTGGTCGGGCTGATCAACCGCTTCGGGCCGCTCGCCGTCGGCATGACCGGCGAGGACGCGGACACGCTCACCGCGGTACGGCATGTGCCGTGGATCGACGGCGAGCCGGTGGACATCGGCAGGGTCGGCGACATCACCGGCGTGAACACCGGTGCGCTGGACAACCTGCTGGCCGACGGCCGGATCCCGGTGGTCTCGCCGCTCGCGCGCAGCACCGAGGACGGTCTGGTCCACAACGTCAACGCCGACACCGTGGCGGCGGCGCTCGCGACGGCGCTGCGCGCCGAGGCGCTCGTCATGCTGACGGACGTCGCGGGTCTGTACGCGGGCTGGCCGCACAGCGACGAGGTCATCCGGCGGCTCACGGCCGGCGAGCTGGAAAAGCTCCTGCCGGAGCTGAGCGACGGCATGGTTCCCAAGATGACCGGCTGCCTGCGCGCCGTGCGCGGCGGCGTGGGCGCGGCCCGGGTCATCGACGGCCGGGTTCCGCACTCGGTACTGCTGGAGATGTTCGGCGACGACAGGGCCGGCACGGTGATCGTGCCGGACCCGGACGAGGCGGAGGTCCTCCCGTGAACAAGGGCCGGCCACGACACCGGGCTCCCGGCCCGCACCCGCCCGGCACCCGGACCACGACACGCGAACGAAGGCGAGAGCAGTGTCCGTGACAGACATGCCCTGGGCTCAACCGCCGGTCTCCGACCACCTGCCGCACCCGCCGGCCCTCGGCCACGCCCCGGCGCCCGCCACCGCAACGGCCAGGACCCGGCTCGTCCTGCTGAGCACACGGTCCGAACCCGACGGCCCGCCACCCGGCACCGACCGCACCACCGGCCCCGATACCGGCCGTACCCGCACGTACGCAACCGGCGCTGCGCTCTCCTGCGGCCCGGGCGGCCGGCCCGAGTCCCGCGATCCCGCGTCCGGCGATTCCGAGTTCTGCCGGACGCCGCACAGCGATCCGCCCGACGCTCTCATCGGCCTGCGGTTCGCCGATGCGAGCGCGCTCGAACGGGCCGGCGTCGCGTTCGGCGCTGGGCGGAGTCCGGGGCTCGGCGATGCGTGGAGTGATCCGGCGACGCTGACTCTCCGGATCGCCGGAGATGCCGGCGTCGAGACCTTACGGGCCGTGCTCGCGGTTCTCGACGCGGCGGCGGTCAGCGCCGAGTGGCTCACCGTGCACACCCGTGAACTCGGCGACGTCCACGCCGCGTTCACCGGCCTGCCGTGATCCTCGGTCAGGCCGCCTCGCGCAGGTCGCGGTGATCCTGCCGGTCCTGCCGGTCCTGCCGGTCCTGCCGGTCCTGCCGGTCCTGCCGGTCCTGCCGGTCCTGCTGGTCCTGCTGGTCCGGCTGGTCCGGCTGGTCCCGCTGGGCGGCGTACACCGCGATGAAGGCGGCGAGCCCGCGCAGGGCGCCGTCCGGCCCGAGCGCCGTGACCGGCACGCTCTCGCCGAGCCCTCGCGACAGCGCGCGGTGTGCCTTCAGTGCGGCGGCCACCAGTTCGTCCGAGTTCTCCGGGTCGGTGTCCGGCATGGCTGTCTCCTCGTCGCTCAGGCCAGGTCGTCGCGGGTCACGCGACGGTGTGCGGTGCGCCACTCGCCGTGGCTGCGGACCAGGACGTCCTCCATGACGCACACGTACAGGACTCTCGGACCGCCTTCGCTCGGTGTGACGTACACCAGGGCCGAGCAGCGGGTGTGCAGCGAGCCGTCCGTCCTGGGCCGTACGTCGAGCATGCCGACCCAGTGGTCGAGGCGGCCGCCGGTGCGCCGCTGCCGGGCCGCGCCGGCGCGCACATAGCGGGCGAGGCCGGCGCGGGCACGCACCGGCGCGGGCAGGGTGGGCAGTTCGAGTATGGCGTCCTCGGTGAAGGTGTCCGCCCAGCGTTCGGTGTCGTGTGTGTCCAGGATCCGCATCTGGTGCGCGTAGAACTGCTGGACCTCGGCGTACAGGGCGGCGAACTCCAGGCTGCGGACGGGGTGTTCGGCGCTACCCACCAGCTCGACGGCCATGGCCTCAGCCTCCGCTTCCATCCGTGCCGTTGAGGAATCCGAACTCGGCGCACGAACAGTCTCTGCGGCACGGATGGAGCCTCTTTCAATTACTCCTCAAGCGCTCCCGCCGATGTGCCGCGGTCCCACCGACTTGAGGCCCGCGCGAACGGCACGGTGGCCGCTGCGGAAGGCGTGTTCGAGCCGTTCTCCAGGTACGTCGGCGAGGCTCGGGGCGTCGATGTAGTGGTCGTGTTGCCGGCTGGGTGTCGAATGCGCCGCCGCCGGGACACCTGGAGGACGACTTGGGGGACGGCCGATGAAACGGGTCGTGATCACCGGTATCGGAGTGGTCGCGCCGGGCGGTGTGGGCACCAAGGAGTTCTGGTCGCTGCTCACCGCGGGCCGCACGGCCACCCGTGGTATCACCCTGTTCGACCCGGCCCGGTTCCGCTCGCGTATCGCGGCGGAAGTGGACTTCGCGCCCGAGACGCACGGGTTCACCGCGGCCGATGTCGAACGGCTCGACCGCGCCGCCCAGTTCGCGGTGGTATCGGCCCGCGAGGCGCTGGCCGACAGCGGTCTGGACGGACAGCTCGACCCGCTGCGCACCGGCGTCGCGCTCGGCAGCGCGGTCGGCTGCACCACCGGCCTGGACGTCGAGTACGCGACCGTCAGCGACAGCGGCGCCCACTGGCTGGTCGACCACGAGCGCGCCGTCAGCCATCTGTTCGACTACTTCGTGCCGAGCTCACTGGCCGCCGAGGTCGCCCACACGGTCGGTGCCCAGGGGCCGGTCGCGCTCGTGTCCACGGGCTGCACCTCGGGCCTGGACTCCGTCGGGCACGCCGTCGAGCTGATCCGCGAGGGCAGCGCGGACGTCGTCGTCACCGGCGCCACCGAGGCACCGATCTCGCCCATCACGCTCGCCTGCTTCGATGCCATCAAGGCCACCACGGCCCGTAACGACGAGCCGGAGACGGCCTCGCGGCCCTTCGACCGGACGCGCAACGGCTTCGTCCTCGGTGAGGGCTCGGCCGTCCTGGTCGTCGAGGAGCTGGAGCACGCCCGCCGCCGCGGTGCGCATGTGTACGCCGAGATCGCCGGCTTCGCCAGCCGCAGCAACGCCTACCACATGACCGGACTGCGGTCGGACGGCCGCGAGATGGCCGAGGCCATCACCGCCGCTCTGGACGAGGCCCGGCTCGCTCCCGCGGACGTCGACTACATCAACGCGCACGGCTCCGGCACCAAGCAGAACGACCGGCACGAGACGACCGCGTTCAAGCGCAGCCTGGGCGCACGGGCCCACGAGGTGCCGGTCAGCTCCATCAAGTCGATGATCGGCCACTCGCTCGGCGCGATCGGCTCGCTCGAAATCGCCGCCAGCGCTCTGGCCATCGAGCACGACGTCGTGCCGCCGACGGCCAATCTGCACGAACCCGACCCTTCCTGCGACCTGGACTACACACCGCTGGTGGCCCGCGAGCAGGTCACCGACACGGTCCTCACCGTGGGCAGCGGCTTCGGCGGGTTCCAGAGCGCCATGGTCTTGACCCGCCCGCACCTGGGAGTGAACGCATGACCGGCACACCCCTTCTCGACCGCACCACCGCACCGGCCTCCACCCCGTTTGCGGCCACCCGCACCCGCGCCGTGGTCACCGGCATCGGTGTCGCCGCGCCGAACGGGCTGGGCACCGAGGCCTGGTGGGCGGCGGTGCTTCGCGGCGAGAGCGGCATCCGCCGCCTGACCCGCTTCGACGCCTCCGGCTATCCGGCCCAACTGGCCGGCGAGGTGCCCGGGTTCGTCGCCGAGGACCATGTGCCGAGCCGGCTGATGGCACAGACCGACCAGGTCACGCGGCTGTCGCTGGCGGCCGCCGAAGAGGCCCTGAAGGACGCCGGTGTCGACCCGGCCGGACTGCCCGATTTCTCGGCGGGCGTGGTCACCGCGAGTTCCGCGGGCGGCTTCGAGTACGGCCAGCGCGAGCTGCAGGCGCTGTGGAGCAAGGGCAGCCAGCATGTGAGCGCCTACCAGTCCTTCGCCTGGTTCTACGCGGTGAACACCGGCCAGCTCTCCATCCGGCACGGGATGCGCGGTGCCAGCGGTGTGCTGGTGACCGAGCAGGCGGGCGGCCTGGACGCCGTGGGCCAGGCGCGCCGTCAACTGCGCAGGGGCGCCTCGCTCGTGGTGACGGGCGCGGTCGACTCGGCGCTGTGCCCGTGGGCCTGGGCCGCACACCTGGCAGAGGGACGCATCAGCGTCAGCGACGATCCGGACCGCGCCTTCCTGCCGTTCTCGGCGGACGCGAACGGCTACGTGCCCGGCGAGGGCGGCGCCCTGCTGGTCCTGGAGGACGCCGACGCGGCGAGCGCACGTGGCGCCCGGGAGTACGGGACGGTCGCCGGATACGCCTCCACCTTCGATCCGGCGCCGCAGGCCGGCGGAGGTTCGCGGCTCGGCGCCGCGGCCGAACTGGCCCTGGCGGACGCGGGCGTGCGGCCCGACCAGGTCGACGTGGTCTTCGCCGACGGCGCCGGTGAACGAGCGGCCGACCGGGCCGAGGCACAGGCGATCGGCGAGCTGTTCGGAGAGCGCGGCGTTCCGGTGACCGTACCGAAGACGATGACGGGCCGGCTCGCCGCCGGAGGCGCCTCGCTGGACCTGGCCGCGGCCCTTCTGTCGCTGCGGGA
The DNA here is from genome assembly GCF_053596375.1 of Streptomyces sp. NPDC001709. Lineage (NCBI taxonomy): Bacteria > Bacillati > Actinomycetota > Actinomycetes > Kitasatosporales > Streptomycetaceae > Streptomyces > Streptomyces sp. NPDC001709. The sequence goes on from NZ_JBSFGB010000010.1 coordinate 137,807, forward strand.
CCAGGTGATTCCGCCGACGACCGGCACGCGCGACCCGGCCGGCGACTGCGCGCTGGATCTCGTGACCGGTGCGCCGCGCCGTGGCGTCGCACTGCGGACCGCGCTGGTACTGGCGCGCGGGCGCGGTGGTTTCAACGCCGCGGCCGTGGTCCGCGCCTGACAGCCCGCGCCACCGCCCTCTCGCACCAGGCGCAGCCGACATGCGCCTTCGTCCGGACCGAAAGAAAGCCCAAGAAAGAGGTATGCCGTGAACCGGCTCGAACTCACCGATCTGACCGACCTGCTGCGCGAGTGCGCCGGCGAGGAGGAGGGCGTCGACCTGGACGGCAACATCCTGGACGTCCCGTTCGCCGAACTCGGCTACGACTCGCTGGCGTTGCTCCAGACGACCGGCCACATCGAGCGGGACTTCGACGTGCTCCTGGACGAGGAAGCCATCGACGAGGCGGAGACGCCGCGCAAGTACCTCGAACTGGTCAACCGGGCGCTGTCCGAGCGCACCCCGGTCTGACAGGAGAGATGCACATCCCGAACGCCCCGGGCTACGCGCGGCAGGCCGGCAGTCCGCCGTTGTACTCCGTCATCTCCGCGAACAGCGCCGGAATGTCCAGCGGCGCGCCCGGCGCCGCGCCGTGCTCCTCCGCGTAGGCCCGGTGCAGGTTCGGCACCAGACGCTCGGCGTCCAGCAGGCCGGCGAAGGCACCGGGACCGTTCGCGCGAGCCAGTTCGAGCGGGGACACGCCTTCGGCGACGCCTCGCCGTGCCAGGTCGCGCAGCCAGTGGAAGTACGCCTCGTTGGCGTCGATCACCTCAGGGCCGCCGACGGGACCGTGGCCGGGCACGACCACCAGCGGGTCCAGCCGGCGCATGCGCTCCAGTGCGTCCAGGGAACCGCTGACGGAACCCATGACACAGAACGGCGTGACACCGGACATCACCAGGTCACCGGTGAACAGCACGCGTTGCCCGGGCAGCCACACCGCGGTGTCGTTGGTCGTGTGCGCGGCCGGACCGAGGTGCAGCAGTTCCACGCGCACATCACCTGCGTGCAGCGTGAGCGCGTCGCGGAAGGTCACCTCCGGCAGCGTGAGATCGATGTCGCCCCAACACACGTCCGGCCACAGCGACGTCAGATGCAGTCCCGCGGCCGCCATGTCGGAGCGTGTCCGCTCGTGCGCGACGACCACGGCCTCCGGGAAGAGGTGGTTGCCGAAGGTGTGATCGCCGTGGAAGTGGGTGTTGACCAGGGTGCGCGGAGGCGTGGCCGTACGGCGCAGCACCTCCTCGCGCAGCCGCCGCGCCCGGGCCTCGGTGGCCGCCGTGTCGACGAGCACACCACCGCCTCCGTCTCCGACGACCAGGCCCGCATTGCTCAGGCACCAGCCGCCGTCGGGCTGCACGAACGCGTACACCCCGTCGGCGACCTCGGTCAGCGTTCCCGGACAGGGGGTCATGGCGTCTCCGTTTCGGTCATTCGGGCCGCGCGCCAGCCTGCACGGCACCGGTCGCACCCGGTTGGAACCTGCCTCAAGCCCGATGGGCGGATGGGCCCGCCGGGCCGGTTGAGCGGCCTTCCGACCGACCTCGAGCAACGCGGGAGACGGTCGACGTCATCACGGCGTTTGTGGAAGGAATCCGATGACGACAACGACGAAGCCCGTCGCGCTGGTGACGGGCGCGACGAGCGGTATCGGGCTGGCTGTCGCCCGGCAGCTGGGCCGTACCGGCCACCGTGTCTTCCTGTGTGCGCGGGGCGAGACGGAGGTCAAGCAGACGGTCCACGACCTGCGCGAGGAGGGCATCGAGGCCGACGGCATCGCCGCGGACGTCCGCTCCCGCGACTCGGTCGCCCGGCTGGTCGCCGCGGCCGTCCAGGCCTTCGGCCCCATCACTGTCCTGGTCAACAACGCGGGCCGCAGCGGCGGCGGCCCGACGGCCGACCTCTCCGACGACCTCTGGTACGACGTCATCGACACCAACCTCAACAGCGTCTTCCTGGTCACCCGCGAGGCCCTGAAGAACGGCGGCCTGGCCGGCGCCGCCGGCGGCCGGATCATCAACATCGCCTCCACCGCGGGCAAGCAGGGCGTCGTGCTCGGCGCTCCGTACAGCGCCTCCAAGCACGGTGTCGTCGGCTTCACCAAGGCCCTCGGCAAGGAACTCGCTCCGGCCGGTGTCACCGTCAACGCCGTGTGCCCCGGCTACGTCGAGACGCCCATGGCGCAGCGCGTCCGCCAGGGATACGCCGCCGCCTGGGACACCACCGAGGAGCAGATCCAGGAGCAGTTCGAGGCCAAGATCCCGCTCGGCCGCTACTCCACGCCGGAGGAGGTCGCCGGCCTGGTCGGCTACCTCGCCTCCGAGACCGCCGCCTCCATCACCGCGCAGGCCCTCAACGTCTGCGGCGGCCTCGGCAACTTCTGAACGCGCATCCTGAACCCAGGGATCAGAGAAGGGACAGTGAAGGTGTCGGCCGAGCAGGTTCATCGCACCTCGCACGACGTGGAGATCGCGGCGCCCGCGGCGGTCGTCTACGAGTTGATCGCGGACACGGCGCAGTGGCCGCTGCTCTTCCCGCCGAACGTGTACGTGGAGCGGCTGGAGTTCGACGGCACGCACGAGCGGCTGCGCATGTGGGCGACCGCCAACGGCGAGGTCAAGTCGTGGACCTCACGCCGCCGGCTGGACGCGGCCGCGCGGCGCGTCGACTTCCGCCAGGAGGTCTCGGCCGCTCCGCTCACCGGCATGGGCGGCACCTGGATCGTCGAGGACCGCGGAGCGGAAGCGTCCCGGCTGGTCCTGCTGCACGACTTCACGGTGGGCGAGGACCGGCCCGAGGACGTCGAGTGGGTCGAGCGGGCCACGGACACCAACAGCCGGGCCGAACTCGGCCGTCTGAAGGCCCTCGCCGAGCGCTGGTCGCGGCTCGACCGACTGGTCCTGTCCTTCGAGGACAGCGTGCGGGTCGAGGGCCCGGCCGAGCCGGTCTACGACTTCCTCTATCGCGTCGGCGACTGGCCCCGGCTGGTCCCGCACGTGTCCCGCCTGGACCTGACCGAGGACACTCCCGGCGTGCAGGTCATGGCGATGGACACACGCACCGCCGACGGCTCCACCCACACCACCGAGTCCATCCGCGTGTGCTTCCCGGACACCGGCCGCATCGTCTACAAGCAGACGGCCACTCCGGCACTGATGGAGGCCCACACCGGCCGATGGTCCGTCGTGCCCGACGACACGGGCGTCACCGTCACCTCGCAGCACAGCGTCATCCTCCGCGAGGAGGCCATCCCGTCCGTCCTCGGCGAGGACGCCACCATCGACCAGGCCCGCCGCTACGTCCGCGAGGCCCTCGGCCGCAACTCCACCGCCACGCTCAACCTCGCCAAGCGGCACGCGGAGACGTCACTCGCGGCACGGTGACCGTGCGACGGGCGTCGCGCACGGCGCGGTGACCGTACGGCGGGCGCCCGCGGTCAGACGTCGTCGGGTCCGGTATCGGTGAAGGCGCCGGCGGTCGCGGCCAGGACGGTGCTTCTGGCCGCGTGCCGGGCCAGGCCTGGTTCGGGAGGCAGGTGCATCAGGACGAGCTGGTGGTACAGCGGTGCGGTGGCGGCGAGGAGCAGGCGCCGCGCGTGGGTGCCGGCGGGCAGTTCGCCGCGCTCGACGGCCCGCCGTACGACGGGCTCACAGCGCGTGTACCGGTCCTCCCAGAAGCGTCGCAGGGCGCGGGCCGCCTCCTCGGAACGGAAGGACGCGGCGATCAGCGCCTCGGTGGCCGACGGCTGCTCGGTCAGCGCCGCCTGGAGTTCCTCGTTCAGGGCCACCAGGTCGCCGAGCAGGGAGCCGGTGTCGTGGGGCTGCCAGTCGTCGTCGGCCGCGGCGTCGAACACGTCCGCGAGCAGGCCGCCGACGTCCCGCCAGCGCCGGTAGACGGTGGTGCGGTGGACGCCCGCGCGGGACGCGACCGTGTCCACGGTCAAGGCGTCGTATCCGTGTTCCACCAGCTCGGCGCGGACCGCGTCGAGCACCTGCCCGCGGATCCGGGCCGTGCGGCCACCCGGGCGGGTGAGGCCGGGTGATCGGGTTGCAGAGCGGGACGGAACCATGGCAGCATCTTAATGCAACAGTTGCCGCATTAGTGGAGTCACCGATGCTCATCCGAAGCGTTCACCCGGCCCCTCGGCCCACGACGGCCGCCTCGTTCACGAATGCTTCGGAGTCCTCCCATGCCTACGCAGATCACCGCTCTCGACGTCACCAAGTCCTTCGACGGCCGGCTCGTCCTTGACTCGGTCACCTGTTCGCTCGCCGCTGGTGAGCGCACCGGAATCGTCGGCGAGAACGGGTCGGGCAAGACCACACTGCTGCGCCTGCTCGCCGGGCATGAGCGGCCGGACCAGGGAGAGGTCGTCGTCCACGCGGACGGCGGCGTCGGATATCTCGCACAGGACGGACAGCTGCCGCCCGGTGCGACCGTCCGGGAGGTCGTCGACCGGGCCCTCGGCGAACTCAAGGCGATCGAGCGGCGGATGCGCGTCCTCGAAGCGGCCATGGCCGCCGGTGACGAGTCCGGCATGGCCGAGTACGGCGAGCTGCTGACCGTCTTCGAACTGCGCGGCGGCTACGAGGCCGATGCCCGTGTCGAGCGGGCCCTGTACGGCCTCGGCCTGGGCCGGCTGGGCCGTGACCGTGTGGTGGGCGGCCTCTCCGGCGGTGAGCAGGTCCGGCTGCGTCTCGCCGCTCTGCTGGCCGCCGCGCCCGAGGTACTGCTGCTGGACGAGCCGACCAACCACCTCGACGCGGACGCCCTCGGCTGGCTGGAGGACCACCTGCGCAGCCGCCCCGGCACCACCGTCGCCGTCTCCCACGACCGGGACTTCCTCGAACGCGTGGCGACCAGCCTGCTGGAGGTGGACGGCGACCGGCACGACGTCGTCCGGTACGGCAACGGCTACGCCGGCTACCTCGCCGAGAAGGCGGCCGCACGGCAGCGGTGGGCTCAGGCGCATGAGCAGTGGCAGGCCGACGTGGACCGCTTCCGGGACGCGGCCGCGACCACCGCGCGGCGAGTGGCGCCGGGACGCGCCATCAAGGACGGCAACAAGATGGCCTACGACCGTGCGGCCGGACGCGTGCAGCAGTCGGTGGCCAGCAGGGTGCGCCAGGCCGAGGAGCGGCTGAGCCGCCTCCTGGACAGCCCGGTCCCACCGCCGCCGGAACCGCTGCGCTTCGCTCCCGTACTGCGGGCCGGCGCGCTGCGCGGCGTCGTGCTGCACGCCACGGACGTCAGCGTTCCGGACCGGCTCGCACCGACCGGCCTGGAGGTCTCGGCGGGCGAACGGCTGCTCATCACCGGCCCCAACGGAAGCGGCAAGAGCACCTTGCTCCGCGTTCTGGCCGGCGACCTGGCACCGCACGACGGAAGCGTCGTCCGGCGCGGCCGGATCGGTCATCTCCCCCAGGAACCGCGCCCCGGCCGGCCCGGCGAGACCCTGCTGACCGCCTTCGCCCGCGGGCGCGCGGGACATCCCGCCGAACACGCCGACCAGCTGCTCGCCCTGGGCCTCTTCCACCGCGACCAGCTCCTGGTACCGGTGGACCGCCTGTCCACCGGCCAGCGCCAGCGGCTCGCACTGGCCCGGCTCATCAGCGAGCCATGGGACGTCCTGCTCCTCGACGAGCCCACCAACCATTTGTCTCCCGCCCTCGTCGAGGAACTGGAGACCGCCCTCCTCGGCTTCACCGGCACCCTCGTGGTCGTCACCCACGACCGCCGCCTGCGCCGCCGCTGGCAGGGCACCCAACTCACTCTGGAACCGGCGTCCCTGGCCACGACCGGAGGCTGACGGGCCGGACAACCGGGGCGCCTGGGCCGACGGACAACTGCGGCCAGGGCGCACCGATCCGGACATGGGACCGGCCAAGACACGGGACCGGCCAAAGCGCGGGACCCGCCAAAGCTCGGGACCCGCCAAAGCACGGGGCCGGACAGCGCACGCGACTGGCCAGGGAGACGCGACCGGCCAGGGAAACGGAACCGGACAGCACACGGGACCGGCCAGGGAGACGCGACTGGCCAGGGGAAACGGGACCGGCCGGCACACATGACCAGCCAGCGCGCGGCACCGCCCAGGGACACGGAACCGAACAGAGAGACGCGACAGGTCAGGGAGACGGTACCGGGCGGGCCGGGCCGGCCGGGAGGGTGGCGTCGGCGTCCTCCGGGTCTGTTTCGCGGTCCGGGTCCACGGGGGTCAGGTGCAGCGGTACCAGCGCACGGGCCAGCGCCTCGTCCTCCAACTCGCGCCCGCGGGCCGCCACATAGCCGTCGGGCCGGATGAGCACCCAGCCGCCGGGGCCGAGGCCCAGGCCGTCGCGCAGCTCTCCGCCGGGGTCGGGCAGCGGGGCGGGCGCGCCGGCCGCGCAGTCGCCGACGGTACGCACCGACAGCCAGGTGCCGTGCCGTCGGGCCGCCCGCGCCGCCACCCGCAGGTACGGGTCTCGGTCGTCGCCGGAGGCGGGCGCGTAGAGGAGCGAGAACCGGGGTTCGCGCAGTTCCGCGTGCAGGGCCGTGGGACCGGGCGTGTGCGGTGACCGGGCCGCGGCGGCCGCCGCGCGCTCACCGGGTCCCGGCGCTCCGGGGACGGCGGACACGAACACCGGTGCGCCGATGGGATCGGCCATGGGGACGGGGCAGGGCCGCTCACCGGTGGTCAGCGAACTGTCCCGGTAGCCCAGCCGGAGGCCCGACGTGGCACCGGACACCGTGCGCTGCACCATCCGCCGCAACGCGGGAACGCGGCGGACGGCCGTGAGCACGGCGGGCAGCGCCGCTCGCGTCAGCAGGGTCCGGAAACGTACGGGAACCGGCCGCCCGGCCGGCACCCGCTCCGCGCCGTAACTGTCGAGCAAGGCCCGTGCCGCGTAGCCCTGTTCGACCATGGCCAGTTTCCACGCGAGGTTGTACACGTCCTGGATCCCGGTGTTCAGGCCCAGCCCGGAATCGCAGCCGAGCACGCGCGCCGCGTCACCCACGACGAAGACCCTTCCGTCGTACATCCGCGGGACCGAACCCTGCCATCCGGTATGCGCCCAGGGAACGCCGTCGGCCCCGTCGCAGCCGACGAGCCAGCCGGCCACGCGCTGTTCCTCGGCACCGTCGGCGGTGCCGAGACGGTACCGGACACCGCTGCCGTGCTGGGTGAAACCGGCCAGCCGCTGGCCCCACTCGATCCGGACGCCGAGCGCGGCCAGCGCCTCGCGCAGGGCGGCCTCCAGGTGGCTCTGCCGTACGGCGAAGCTGTACGGGTGGCGGGTGGGCGTCGCCGCGTAGTCCGCCTGGAGCCGGACCGCCGGTCCACGGCCGCCGGCATGCAGAGTCAGCGACCGGCTCTCGCTCCCGTGCCGCAGCACCGCCTCGGCCACGCCCATCTGATCGAGCGTCTCCAGAGTGCGGGGCTGCAGGAGGACGACCCGGCCGCTGGGCTCGGGTCCCGGAGCGGCGTCGACGATCCGCACGCGCAGGCCCCGACGGGCCAGTTCATACGCGGCGCTCAGCCCGACCGGCCCCGCACCCGCGACCAGCACCCGCGGCGCGAGGTCAGCGTGCGTCATCGGCCGCCTCCACGCTCCGCTCGTCGACGAAGGTCACCATGGTCACTCTCTCCTTGATCGTCTTGATCGTCTCGATCGTCGGGTCGGGCCGACGGGCACCGCGTGATTCACGGTGTCGCTCCCGCCGCGGTCCGCGCGGTGGACAGCGCCACGCGGCAGGCTCGGCCGACGAGTGCCGGTGCGGTCTTGTCGCGTACGAAGAAGTGGTCGCCGGGGACCGTGCGCCGGACGAATGGTCCGGTCGTCCAGTGGCGCCAGCCGCCGAGCATCTCGGGCGGCACCAGTTCGTCGTCGGCGCCGCCGGCCACCAGCAGCGGCAGTGACAGCGGGCCGCCGGTCGCCGGGCTGCGGGCCGCGGTGCGCAGTGCGGCGGCGAGGCGCAGGTCGTCGCGGAGCACCGGCAGTACGGCACGGCGCCAGAGGTCGCCGTCGATGAGTTCCGCGCCGGTGGACGGGGCGGCGGCGCCGGTCAGTCTGCGCAGGAGTGCGTCCGGCTCCGGGGCCGCGCCCGGGTCCGCTCCGTCAGGCAGGAGCGCCGGGGCGTCGGGAGGAGCGCACGCGCCGATCGCGACGAAGGCCGGCCGTGGCGGCCGGCCTTCGGGCGTGTCGAGTGCGCGGGCCAGCGTGTAGGCGATGAGGCCGCCGAGGCTGTGGCCGTAGAACGCGAAGGGTTCCGCCAGGGGGCCGAGGCGCGGCAGGAGCGCGGCGACCGCCTCGTCCCGTCCGGTCAGGCGCGCTGCTCGCCTTCCCAGGCGGCCGGGCAGGGCCACGGGAACGACGCGCACGCCGTCTCCGACGGGACCGCGCCAGCGGTGGAAGCAGCTCGCTCCGGCACCGGCGTGTGCGAAGCAGTAGAGCGTCAGGGGCCGGCCGACCGGCATGGTGCGCGCCTCCTCCCGGCTGGCCCGGACCGTCCGGGCGTCGTCGTCGCCGGCTTACGACAGTGGGTGAGGAGGCTGGAGAAACGCTCGAAGCCGGCCACACGGACGGTCAGGCGACGGCCGCCGCCGGAGAGAGCAGCCGGGCCATCTGGAGCAGTTGGGACGCCGCCTGGTCGACGCGGCCGATGAGACGCTCGGGCGGGTCCATGATCAGTTCGGCGCGTTCGGCGACGAGCTGTGTGGGCACGCTCCAGCCGCCCATGGAGCGGACGACCGCGCGCAGGTGGTCGCAGGCGGTGGCGCCGGTGTGCACGGTGGCGCCGGTGGCGGCGACGAGCACCGCCTTGTCGCGCAGCGCGGAACGCGGCGCGTGATCCAGCAGGTTCTTGAGCGCGCCGGCGTAGCTGCCGTGCTGGACGGGAGTGATCAGGACGACCGCGTGCGCGGCGGCGAGGCGTTCGCGCACGTGGCCGACGTCCGGATCGGCTTCGAGGGCGCCGGTGGTAAAGGCGTCGGCGTCCAGGCCGGGCAGGCGCAGCAGCCGTCGGTCCAGTGCGGTGACCGTGCCGACCGGGTCGAGGCGTTCCAGGCGATGGCGGACCAGACCGGCCAGGCGGGCCGAGGTGGACACGGCCGCGGTGCTGCCGCTGAGGATGAGCGTCTCCATGGAAGCTCCCTCAGCCCACCAGGGCGTAGCGGCCGGCTGGACGGGACAGGCCGAGGCGCTCGCGCAGGGTCGTGCCGGCCGGGGGCTGCGGGGCGAGCAGGCCGCGGTCGCGCAGCTCGGGGACGGCGTCGGTCAGGAAGGGGTCGTCGGCGCGGTGCAGCGGCACGAGGAAGCCGTCCACCGCCCGCTGCCGGGTCCACCGGTCCACATGGTCGGCGCCGGCGCCGGCGGGCAGGGGGGCGAAGACCTTGACCTGATCCGCCGCGCGTCCGGCCTCGGTCGCGTCCCGGCGGATGCGCTCGCGCCGGGCGCGGGCCTGTTCGAGGTCGGTGGTGTCCAGGAAGACCGCGTCGGCGGATGCGGCGAGGGCGGGGTCGGTGACGGCGGTGAGAGGGTGGCCCTGTGGCGGGCGGGCGACGTTGAGGGGGCCGGCGACGCTGTAGTGCTCGCCGTTGTGGTCGAGGCTGTGCACGCGGTCGAGGTGCCAGTAGACGCCGCTGTCACGGTCGTGCGCGAAGGCGTCGTCGTCGAAGCTGTCCCACAGGCCCTTGACGACGTCGATGTACTCGGCGGCACCGGCCGCGTGGCTGCCGTCGGCCGCCGGCGCGGAGCACCAGCCGGCGCGGCCGCGGCTGAGGTGGTCGAGGGAGGCGGTGATCCGGGCGAGGTGGTAGGGCGCCAGGTCGCCGGAGGGCGGGCGGACGATGAGGCCGATGTGCCGGGTGACGGCGGCCAGCGCGGCGGCCAGTGTGGTGGCCTCGAAGCGTGCCGGCATGTCGGCCGTGCCGTCGCAGAGGACGGCCGCGGCGAAGCCGCTGTCCTCCGCGGCCCGTACGGCGGCGCGTACGGCCGGGAAGGCGGCGGGGCCGCCGGGCGCCTGGTGGGGTGCGATGGCCGCGAGGAGAACCGCGGTGGGTGTGTCGTGCTGTCCGGAGGTCACGCGGCACCTGCTTTCTGAAGGCGTGCGGGGATGTCCAGGCCGAGGTTCTCGCGCAGGGTGGTGCCCTCGTAGGACGTGCGGAAGAGACCGCGCCGCTGGATCTCGGGGATGACGTGGTCGACGAAGTCGTCGGCGGAGCCGGGAAGATACGGGAAGTCGATGTTGAAGCCGTCGGCTCCACCCTGGGTGAACCAGGACTCCATGTGGTCGGCGATCTGCTCGGGAGTTCCGGCGATGATGTCGCCCATGAGACGCAGCGCGAGGCCGCGGATGGTGAGGTTCTCGCGGCGGGCGAGGCCGATGAGGCGTTCGGTGGTGCTCTGCGACTGGTTGGTGTACGGGACGTCGGGGACGGGGCCGTCGACGGGGTGGTCGCTGAGGTCGATGCCGAGGAAGTCCTGGAGTGTGCGCAGCGCGACGTGGTCGGGGACCAGTTCCTGGAACTCGGCCAGGCGCTCTTCGGCCTCGGCCTCGGTGGCGGCGACGATCGGTGCGAGCGTCGGCCAGACCATGACCTGGTCGGGGTTGCGGCCGTGGGCGGCGACGCGGGACTTGAGGTCGGCGTAGAAGTCCTGGGCGTCGCCGAGGCGGTTGTGACGGGTGAAGATGACCTCGGCGTGGCGGGCGGCGAATTCCCGGCCGACGGGCGAGGAGCCCGCCTGGATGATCACCGGACGGCCCTGGACCGGGCGGGCGACGTCGAGCGGGCCGGCGACGTCGAAGTACTCGCCGCGGTGGTCGATGCGGGTGCCGGCGGTGCCGCCGTCCGCGTCACCGGCGCTGTCCCACAGCTGCTGGACGACGTCGATGAACTCCTCGGCACGCTGGTAGCGCTGTCCGTGCTCCATGTGCTCGGGCTTGCCGAAGTTGACGGACTCCCAGGGCGCCGCGGACGTGACGACGTTCCAGGCGGCACGGCCGCCGCTGAGGTGATCGAGGGAGGCGTAGCGGCCGGCGATGTGGCGCGGCTCGTTGTAGGTGGTGGTGGCGGTGGCGGCGAGGCCGATGTGCTCGGTGGCGGCCGCGTAGGCGGCCAGCAGGGTGAGCGGCTCGAAGTGCTCGGTGCGCGAGGTGTGGCACAGCGAGTCGAGATGGGTGCCCCAGACGGCGACGATGTCGGCGATGAACACGGCGTCGAACAGGCCGCGTTCGAGGGTTCGGGCGTTGCGGATGTGGAAGTCGAGGTCGAGTTGGGCATCGGCCTGTGTCGCCGGATGCCGCCAGGCGGCGACGTGGCCGCCGGGGCCGTCGATGATTCCTGCCAGGGTCATCCGCCTGCGGGGTGCGGGCATGGAGGGTCTCCTCGGGTGCGGGAAGGGGGTCACTGGTGGGCGGCGGAGGCCAGGATCCTGGCGAGTTCGCGTACGTTGTCGCCGGTCATCATCGTCACGTGGTTGCCGGGCACGATCCGGATCGTCAGATCGGTGCAGTGGTCCTCCCAGCCCAGGCCGGGCCGGCCGTGGAAGCGGTCGGACTCGTCGTAGTCGGTGCCCTTGCCGAATTCGGTGTCACCGGCGCGCAGCACCGCGACGGGTCCGGCGTAGGGAGCGGGCTGGTAGCGCTGGACGGCTTCGACGCTGTCGCGCATGAGGGTGATCGGGTCGCCGCGGCCGTCGCCGCGCATCCAGTCGGCGATCTGGGCGAGTTCGGTGAGGTAGGCGGCGGCGTCGGCGGGTTCACCGGTGCCGGCGGTCTGCGGTGCGGGAGTGCCGGCGGGGTTGGTCTCCTCGGCGACGGCGCGCAGGCGGTGGAGGAACGAGCCGTCGGCCTCGGCGTCGGTGATCTTTCCGTCGGGAGCACCGGCGTCGACCATCAGCACCAGCGGCGGCACGCCGCCTTCGGCGGTGATGCGCTGCGCGATCTCGTAGGCGACGACTCCGCCGCCGGAGAAGCCGCCGAGGATGAGCCTGCGGCCGGATTCGATCTCCGGGCGCAGCGCGTCGAGGTAGATCTCGGCGAGCTCTTCGGTGGTGAGGTAGCGCGGCTCGGGGTCGTCGACGCGCGGGTCGCGGATGCCGACGACGGCCTCGGGGCCCTGGTAGTTCTGGGCGAGCTGGGCGTAGCAGGCGACCTGTCCGCCGGGCGGGTGGACCAGGTGGACGGTTCCGGCGTCCGGGTGGTCGGCGGCGCGCAGCGGTACGAGCACGGAGTGGGCGCCGTCGTCGCCGGGCTCCTGGTCGAGCAGGCGGGCGAGCTGGGCGGCCCTGGGGTGGGCGAGGAGGTCGTCCAGGCGCAGGGTGCGGCCGGTGCGGTCGGCGAGGTCGCGCAGGAGGCGCATGGCGAGCAGGGAGTGGCCGCCGGCTTCGAAGAAGTGGGTGCCGGGTGCGACGTCCGTGGTGCCGAAGACGGTGTGCCAGGCGTCCTTGACGAGCTGGGTGCCGGGGCCTTCGGGCCAGGTGTGTCCGCCGTCGTCCGTGTCGGCGGGCTCGGGTCGGTCGGCCATGGTGGGCAGGGCGTCGTCGAGGAGGGTCTCCAGGACGTCGGCGACGGTGGTCCGGTCGTCTGCGACCTCGGGCAGGTCGCGCAGCAGGCGGGCGTAGAGGTCCAGGAGGAGTGCCGCGTCGTCGTCGGAGAGGCGGGTCCGGTCGTGGACGACGACCAGTTGGAGGCTGTTGTCGGTGTCGCGGAAGGCGAGGAGGGTGACGGGGAAGGCGGTCTCGGAGCCGGCGGCGTCGGGAAGTTCGACGCTGATGCCCTGGGAGCCGAGGTCGGCTTCGAGGCCGTCCTGGGAGCGCGGGTAGTTCTCGAAGACGACGAGGCTCTCGACGAGTTTCTCGCCGGCGCCGCGGCCCGTCCACTCGTGGATCTGGCCGGTGGAGACCCACTCGTAGGCGGCCATGTCCAGGGCCTGTTCGCGCAGGGTGGCCAGCAGGTGCGGGACGGTCGCCGACGGGTCGACCTCGACGGCCATCGGCAGGGAGTTCATCAGCAGGCCGGGGACGCCTTCGATGCCGTCGAGCGGGATGCCGCGGCCGGAGACGGTCACGCCGAAGCCCACGGGCACGGCCGCGGTGCCGCCGGCGGCGCGGCTGAGCAGCAGGGCCCAGGCGGTGTTCAGGGCACTGCTCTCGGTCGCGGCGTGTGTGGCGGCCCAGCCGCGCAGTCGTTCGGCCTCCGCGGCGGTCAGGGCGGTCTGGACTCGGCCGGAGCCGCTCTGGCCGGTGGGATCGCCGGGCAGCGCGGGCCGGACGGCGAGGGTGCCCTGCGGGATGGCGGTGGACCAGAACGCGCGGGCCGGCGTGGTGTCCTGGGCGCGCAGCCAGGTCGCGTAGTCGCGGATGTCGGGCCTGCGGTCGCCGGCCGGGAGGGCGACACCGCGGAGGTAGGCGCGGTAGAAGCGCTGGATGAGCAGGGACACGCTCCAGCCGTCAAGCAGTACGTGATGGAAGGTCAGCAGGATGCGGGTGGAGCCGCCGTCACCGTCGCTCCCGCCGGCACCGTCGCTCCCGCCGTTCGCGTCGTTCGCGGCGTTCACGCCGTTCCCGCGGGTCTCGTCCTCGTCGAGCAGGGTGACCCGGAGCATGCCGGGGCGGCGCAGGTCGAAGCCGCGCAGCCGGTCCGATTCCAGGAGCTCGTCCCAGTCGGTGGTGCCGGGCGCGAGGCGGACGACGTCGGCGGTGACGCGGTCGTGCAGGACGAGGTGGGGCTCGTGCTGCCAGTCGAAGGAGGCGCGCAGGACCGTCTCACCGTCGAAGACCGACTGCCAGGCGGCGGTGAAGCGCTCGGTGTCCAGCGGGCCGTGCCAGCGCCAGTGGAGCTGCTCGACGTAGCGTCCGGTGCCTTGGTGGGCGAGGGCGTCCAGGAGGAGACCGTGCTGCTGAGGCGTGACGGGCACGGTCTGGTGGCGGTGCACGGGCGCGGCGGCCGGGGTGCGGGTGGCGGGAGCGGTGGAGGCGGGAGTGGTGATCTCCGCGGCCGTCACGGCATTGCCGTCGATGCCCGCCAGGGAGGCGAGCACCCAGCGCATCTGGCCGACCAGGGCGTCGATCGCGTCCTCGTCGACGCCGTCGGCGGGACTCGGCACCCAGGTCAGGCCCATGCGCAGGCGGCCGTCGTGAACGATGCCGTAGACCTCGATGGCGTAGACGCGCTCGCAGCGGGCGGAGTGTTCGCGCGGGATGGGGCGCGGTGACATGCGGAAGCGGCCGGCGGGGCTGAGCTGGTCGGCCTGGCCGTAGTAGTTGAAGCAGGCCAGGGCTGGCGGCAGGGTGCGCAGGGTGTCGCGGACGGCGGCGTCCGGCGCGTACTCGCGCAGCGCACCGAAGCCGACGCCGCCTTCCGGCGTGCCGGCCAGCACCCGGCCGGCCGCGGCGACGTACTGCTCCGGGTGGAGCGCGCGGTCGGCGGCGACGACCACCGGGTGGATGGAGGTGAACCAGCCGACCGTGCGGAACAGGTCGTCACGGCCGTGCCTGCCGTGTGTCTCGACGTCGAAGGTGACCGTGGAGGTGCCGCGCCACCGCGCCAGGGCCTGAGCGAAGGCACCGGCCATCAACTCGTGGACGGACAGGCCGAGTTCGTCCGGGAGCGGACCGATCAGGCGCTGGGTCGCGGCGGTGTCGAGAGCGAACTCCATCCGGCGGATGAGCTGTTCGTCGGGAGCGGGCGCGGTGAGCAGGAGGGTGTGGGCGGCGCGGCGGTCCTCGGCCAGCTCCAGCCAGTAGTCGGCCTCGCCGTCGCGGGCCGCGACGGCGGGCAGTGCGGCCACCCACTCCTGGTAGCCGCAGGCCTCGGCGGGCAGGGCGGGCAGGGCGCCGTCGGCGAGGGAGGCCAGGGCGTGCTCCAGGTCCTCCAGCAGTACGCGCCAGGAGACTCCGTCGACGACCAGGTGGTGGATGGCGATGAGCAGCAGGTCACCGCCGCCGCGCCGGTCGTGGGCCAGTACGGCGCGCACGTGCGTGCCGTCCAGCGGCGCCAGGCTGCGCTCGGCTGCCTCCAGGGCCTCGTCGAGCTCCTCCTCGCTGCCGAACTCGCGCTCCCACAGCACGTCACGGGGCGCCGAGGCGGCGAACGGGGCGGCCGCCGACATGCGGCCCTCGCCGGTGGCGCCGGCGGGCTGCTCGAAGCGGGCGGACAGCGCGGGATGTGCTGCTACGACGGCCTGCAGGGCGAGCCGCAGCATGCCCGGGTCGACCGGGCTGTTGACCTCCAGCAGCACCGACTGGTTCCACTGGTGCAGGTCGGTCTTGATGTGACGGAAGAACCAGGACTGGACCGGCGCCAGCGGCCACTCCCCCGCCGTCTGCCCGGCCGCGCCGGACGGCCGCGCCGCGGCGGCCGGTGCCGACGGTGCCTGCGCCGCCTGGTCGTCGAGGTGGGCCGCGAGGTCGGCGAGCACCGGGTGGCGGTAGATCTCGCGCATCGCCAGCGTGAAGCCCTCGCGGCGCAGCCGGGAGACCAGCTGCATGGCGAGGATGGAGTCACCGCCGGACTCGAAGAACTGGGCGTCGTCGCTGCTCTGGCCGAGCAGGTCGCTCCAGATGGCCCGCAGGACGGGCAGCACGGACGGTGCGGCGGAGTGCCGTGGGGCCGCCTGGGCCGGTTGCGGGGCGGCGGCCGGCGGCGCGCCCTGGGTCGCGGTGGCGGGAGCCGGCGCCGCGGGCGGTGTGGCCGGGGCCTCGGAGGTGTGCGTGGCGCGCTCGGCCATGCGGGCAAGCTCCTGACGATCGGTCTTGCCGTTGGGAAGCAGCGGGATCCGCTCCACCGGCGTGATCTTCACGGGCACCATGTGCGACGGCAGCATCGCGGCGGCCTCGCGGCGCACCGCGCTCGCGTCGAGCGTCTGCGGCGCGGCATAGGCGACGATCTGCAGGCTGCCCTGTGCGTGCCGGGCGACCTGGACGGTGGCGTCCTCGACGCCTTCGACGGACATCAACGCGGCGCGCACTTCACCGAGTTCGACCCGGTTGCCGTTGACCTTCACCTGGTCGTCGAGGCGGCCGAGGTGGGTGAGCGAGCCGTCGGGCAGCAGCCGCACCAGGTCGCCGGTGCGGTAGACCGGACCGGTGCGGCCGTCGCCGAGGTCGAGCCGGCGGTAGCGGTCGGCGGTGCGCTCGGGATCGCCGACGTAGCCGTCCGAGACGGTGCCGCCGCCGATCCACAGTTCGCCGGGTGCGCCGGGCGGCAGCAGCCGCTGCTGGTCGTCGAGGACGTAGCAGCGGATGTTGTCGAAGGGGACGCCGATGGGGACGTCGGCGCGGTCGGTCCAGAAGGGCCGTTCGCCGCGGGACCAGGAGAAGACGGTGGAGTACGAGGTCTCGGTGGGCCCGTAGGCGTTGTGCAGGCGCGCCGGATGGGTGGCCTCGAAGGCGGCCCGCAGCTCGTTGGGCAGGGACTCGCCGGTGCTGACCACGGTGCGCAGGCTGCGGTTGGCGGGAAACGCCTCGGCTTCCAGGAGCAGGCGCAGCTGGGAGGGGACCGCGTGCAGCAGGGTGACGGCGTGCCGGTCGAGGGTCTCGGCGAGCAGGTCCGGGTCGCGCTCGGCGTCCGGCGGCGCGACGATCAGGCGGGCTCCGGAGACGAGCGCGATCAGCATCTCGTGGGCGCTGACGTCGAAGGTGAACGGCGCCTTGAGGAGCACGGCGTCGTCCGGATCGATACCGAAGTGCCGGATGGCGGCGAGCACATCGGTCGCCAGCGCCCGGTGGCTGAGCTGTACGCCCTTGGGCAGGCCGGTCGAGCCGGAGGTGTAGAGGACGTGCAGCGCGGTCTCGGGAGTGGGCGGCGCCGCCGGAGCGGCGGTCGGCCCGGTCGTCAGCTCCTTCAGGCGTACCGGCTCGGGACCGGGCGGGCAGGAGTCCGCGGTGCTCTCGGCCACCAGGACCATCCGCAGGCCGCTGCTGTCGATGATGTGCTGCCGGCGGGCTTCGGGATGGGCTGGGTCGATGGGTACGTAGGCGGCGCCGACGCGCAGGATGGCGAGCATGGCGGCGACCGCCTCGTGGTCGCGCGGCAGCATGATGCCGACGCGCTCGCCGGCGCCGATGCCACGGCCGGCCAGGCCCGCCGCGTAGGTGTCGATGCGTTCGGCGAGCTGACCGTAGGTCCAGGTGTGGTCGCCGAACTCGACGGCGGTGCGGTCGGGCTGCTCTTCGGTGCGGCGGCGCAGCAGGGTGTCGATGTCGGCGGCGGGCAGCGGGTGATCGGTCGCGTTGAGCAGGTCGAGGGTGGTGCGGGCGCGGCGGCTGATGCCGTCGAGTTCGGCGACGGGACGTTCGGGCTCGCGCACGATCTGCTCGGCGAGGGTGAGTACGTGGTCGGTGAAGGCCTCGGCGGTGCCGGGCTCGATCCGGGTGGCGTCGTACTTCAGCCGTCCGCGCAGCCGGCCCTCGCCCTCGTACAGCTCCAGGGTCAGCAGTCCCAGGCCGGGGGTGGGAACGTCCTGGCGCCAGTGGGCGCGCAGGCCGCCGGAGAGCAGCACGCCGTCGGCGGCGGCCGCCGAGGTGTCGGCCCAACTGTGCAGGACGAAGCAGCAGTTGAAGTTCTGGACGCTGGCGCGGTCGGCACCGGGGATCAGCCGGGCGATCCGCGGGAAGGGCAGCCGCGAGTGGTCCACGGCACGGGCCAGCTCGGTCTGGACGCGGGCGACGAACTGCTCGGCGCTCAGGCCTTCCTGTTCGGGCGAGCGCACGAGCAGGGTGCGGACGAAATAGCCGACGGTCCGCTCGAAGTTCAGGTCGTCACGCACACCGAGCGGCACACCGACGGTCGGCGCGGACTGGCGGCCGTAGGTGCCCAGTGCCCTGAGGTAGGCGGCGAGGAGTACGGCGGCCGCGCCCGCGCGGCGCGTGCGTGAGAAGCGGACGATGTCGGCGCTCAGTTCGGCACCCAGCTCGACCGGGACGCTGCCCTCCTGCGGCGTCGCGGTGTCGGACGGAGCGGTGCGGTCGAGCGGGAAGTCGACGGTGACGTCGGCGCCGTCGAGGCGCTCGCGCCAGTAGGCCTCCAGCTCCGCGGTGTGCTGCTCGGCGCGGGCGGCGCGGGCGGCGACGTAGGTGGCGAAGTCGGCGGGCTCCGCGCCGGGAATGGTGCCGTGCTCGTAGGCGGCGAGCAGGTCGGACAGCAGGGTCGCGGTGGACTCGCCGTCGACGACCAGGTGATGGACGATCAGCAGCAGCGTGTGGTGCTCGGGGCCGTGCCGCAGCAGCAGGGCGCGCATGACGCCGTCGCGCTCCAGGTCGAGTTCGCGACGGGCGGTGGCGAGCAGGGCCGTGCTGTCGGCGCCGCTGTCGCCTTCGGACAGGAGGATGGTGCGCCGTTCCAGCACCGGTGCACGGTCCGGGGTCAGTTCGAGCTCCGGCAGATCGCCGTCGTCGACGACGCGCGCGGAGAGCATGGGGTGGCGCCTGACGAGCCGGCCCAGCGCCTCCTCCAGCGCGGCGGCGTCCAGCGGACCGCGCAGGTCGAGGGCGAGCGGCACGTTGTACGGGGACGCCTCGGGGTCGGCGCGGTGCTGGAGCAGCAGCCCGAGCTGTTCCTCGGTCAGCGCTGTCCGGCGGGAGGCTCCCGCGACCGGCCCGACGCCTGCCACGTGCCGCGTCAACGTCGGCTCACCTGCGGTGGAGGGGTTCGTCATCGGATGTGTCTCCTGGGTCGGATCCGGCTGCGGGGATCGGCGTCCGGGCGGGCGCGGGCTGCCACGGGCGGGCACGAGTCTTGGCGAGGCGGCCAATACGGCGCTGACGCGGGGCTGACGGGAAGAACGCAGCGGCACTCCTCGCTCGGGGGTGGGCGAGAGGTACCGCTGCGGGTGTGGGAGGCGTGTGGGTCAGGCCGTGCGGTGGGCGACGAAGGCCGCCAGGCGGTCCAGACCGACGCCGATCTCCTCGGGTGTCAGGACACTGAAGGACAGCCGGAGCTGATGCGTCCCGCCCGTGCCCGCGTAGAAGTGGTGCATCGGGGCCCACAGCACACCGAAGTCACGGGCCGACTCCTCCAGTGCCTCGTCGTCGGCGCGGAACGGGACCGTGAGCACCGCGAACATGCCGCCCGACGGGCTGTTCCACCGGACCCGGGCGTCCGGGCCGCCGCCGAAGCGCTCCTTCAGCCCGTCGAGCAGGGCCCGGCCGTTGCGCCGGTAGACGTCGGCGGCGCGGGCGGTGGCCTTCTCCACGCTGCAGCCGTGCTCGACGAGCAGGCCGCCGATCGCGGCCTGGGCCACGGTCGAGGTGTTGAGCGTGAGCATGCTCTTGAGCTTGACCAGCTGGTCGGCGAACCGGCCGCCCTCGGCCATGCGCTGGTCGGCCACCACATAGCCGATCCGGGCGCCGGGGAAGGCGGTCTTGGAGAACGAGCCGAGGTAGACCACGTGTCCGGCGCGGTCCAGGGACTTGATGGTCGGCGGGCGGGTGCCGCCGGAGTGGAACATCGAGTAGGGGTTGTCCTCCAGCAGCAGCAGGCCCTCTTCCTCGGCGATCCGCAGCAGCCGCAGACGGTCGTCGACGGGCATGGCGGCGCCGGACGGGTTGGCGAAGTCGGGAATGACGTAGCAGGCACGCGGGTTGAGGCCGTCGGCACGGGCCTGCCGGATCTGTGCGACCAGGTCGTCCGGGTCCAGGCCGCCGTCGCCTTCGCGCACCGGCCGCACCGTCATGTCGACCAGCCGGCTCGCTCCGGTGAAGCCGACGTAGGTCGGGTCGGCGGCGAAGACCACGTCGCGCGCGTCGCGGCGGAGCGCGCGCAGCACCAGGATCATCGCCTCCTGGCAGCCGGTGGTGACCACGATCGCGTCCGGGTCGACGGTCAGGTTCTCGTCGATCGACAGATGGCGGGCGAGCAGGTCGTTGATGATGCCGGTGGTCCGGCCGTACTGGAACAGGGTCCGGGTGACCTGCTCGGGTGTCAGGCCCCGCTCCTCGGTCAGGTACCGGGTGTAGGTCTCCACGTAGCGCGGGAGCGCCGCCGTCTCGTAGTCCCCCTGGTAGGGCAGGCCCGTGGCGAAGGACAGCGCGCCGGGATACCGGACGGCTATCTCGCTGAGCAGGGTCATCGAGGTCAGCGCGGGGTCGGTGAGCGAGGAGTGCAGCTCGGCCGCGTGCAGCACGTGCCCGGCGGCCGCGACCGGCGCGGGAGCGTCCAGTACGGCGGTCGCCGGGCCGGGGGCGGGAGTCATGCCCCGGCGCCGTTCATGGCCTCGACGAGGCTCTTGGGGCGCATGTCGGTCCACAGCTCGGTGATCTTGTCCAGCGCGCTCTGCCGGTCGGTGGCCTGGACCACGACCGCCCAGCCGGCCGGGACCTCGGCGAAGGACGGCCACAGCGAGTACTGGCCCTCGTCGTTGACGAGTACCAGGAACGTGGCGTCGGCGTCCTCGAATGGGTTGGTCATGATGCTCCTCGGATGGGTCGGATTCCCCGGGCAAGGGGCCGCTCGGCCAGCATCGGCGGCGCGCCTGCTACGGGACTGACACGGCGCTGACAAGAGCGGCGGCGAGGTCGGCGACCACGGGTGCGGGGTCGGCGGCCGCGTGGAAGTGGTCGCCGGCGAAGACGCGGTGCAGGCACTCGGCGGTGGTGGCCTCCGCCCAGCCCGCGGCCTCCGCCGCCGTCAACTCCGGGTCCGCCAGGCCGCGGTGGGTGGTGACGGGGATGTGCAGTACGGCGTCCGGGCGCGGCCGGTAGGTCTCGGCCAGGCGGTAGTCCGCGCGGGCGGTGCGCAGTACGGCGTCGCGGAGGTCCGGGTACTCGAACACCTCCGGCGGTACACCGCCGAGCCGTTCGAGCTCGGCGCACAGTGCGTCGTCGGAGCCGAGGTGGACGTCGCCGGGGCGTACGAGGCGGGGCGCGGGCATGCCGGAGACGATCAGCCGCAGCACGGGCAGGCCGCGGTCCTGGAGGCGCAGCGCGGTCTCGTAGGCCACCAGGGCGCCCATGCTGTGTCCGTAGAGGGCGAACGGGCGGTCCAGCAGCGGCAGTGCCGCGCGGCACAGGTCGTCTGCGAGCCGGTCGAGGTCGTCGGGCAGGGGTTCGCCGAACCGGTCGGCGTGTCCGGGGTACTGGACGGCCTGGACCTCGACCGAGTCGGGCAGCAGCGTGTGCCAGTCGCGGTAGGCCGCGGCGGAGCCGCCGCCGTGCGGGAAGCACAGCAGGCGTACGTCGGCGGCCGGCCGCGGGCTCAGGCAGCGGAACCAGTCCGCGGTGGTCGCGGCGGTGCTCATGCGGGTGCTCCTTCCCATTCCAGTGCGCCGACGGCGTCCAGGATGCGGTCGACACCGGGCAGGTAGTGCTTCTCGACCACGGGCGCCGGGTAGGGAACGTCGAACCCGGTGACGCGGCGGACCGGGGCTTCGAGGTGGTAGAAGCAGCGTTCGGTGATGCGGGCGGCGATTTCCGCGCCGGGGCCGGCGAAGCCGTGGGCCTCGTGGACGACGACGGCGCGGCCGGTGCGGCGCACGCTCGCGCACACCGCCTCGTCGTCCAGCGGCATCAGTGTGCGCAGGTCGATCACCTCCAGGTCCCAGCCGGACTCGGTGGCGGCCTCGGCGGCTTCCATGGCGGTGGCGACGGCGGGACCGTAGGCGATGAGGGTGGCGTGTCTGCCGTGCCGGCGGATGACGGCGGAGCCGAGCGGACCGGTGTCGGCCGGCAGGGCGGCGGCCTCCTTGTGCCAGTACAGGCGCTTGGGTTCGAGGAAGACGACGGGATCGGGCGAGGCGATGGAGCGGCGCAGCAGGGAGTAGGCGTCGCGGACGGTGGAGGGCGTGACGACGGTCAGGCCGGGAGTGGCCATGTAGTAGATCTCGGAGGAGTCGCTGTGGTGTTCCACGGCGCCGATGCCGCCTCCGTAGGGGATGCGGATGGTCAGCGGGAGGCTGAGCGCGCCGCGGGTGCGGTTGCGGAGCTTGGCGACGTGGCTGACGAGCTGTTCGAAGGCCGGGTAGGCGAACGCGTCGAACTGCATTTCCACGACCGGCCGGTAGCCGTACATGGCCATGCCGACGGCGGTGCCGAGGATGGCGGACTCGGCCAGCGGGGTGTCGAAGCAGCGGTCGTCGCCGAATTCGCGGGCCAGGCCGTCGGTGATGCGGAAGACGCCGCCGAGTGTGCCGACGTCCTCGCCGAAGACGAGGGTGCGCGGGTCGTCGCGCAGGGCGTGGCGCAGGGCGGTGTTGAGGGCCTTGGCCAGGGTGACGTCGGCCATCACTCCTCCTCCGCGGCCGCGGCGAGTTCGGCGTCGAGCTGTGCGGCCTGTTCTCTGAGGTGCGGCGGAAGGTGGTGGTAGACGTGGCGGAACATCTCGCGCGGGTCGGCCTGCGGCTCGGTGGAGAATTGCGCGCTCAGGCCGGAGCAGAGGGCGGCGGCGTCGGCGGCCGTCGCGGCGATGGCCTGCTCGTCGAGGACCCCGCTGTCCAGCAGACGCCGTTCCAGCCGGTCCACCGGGTCCAGCCCGGCCCAGGCCGCGGCCTCGCCCTCGGGTCGGTAGCGGGTGTCGTCGTCGGCGTTGGTGTGGGCGTCGATGCGGTAGGTGACCGCCTCGATCAGGGTCGGGCCCTGGCCGGACCTGGCCCGGTCGGCGGCCTCGGTCACGGCCCGGTGGACGGCCAGGACGTCGTTGCCGTCGATGCGCACACCGGCCATGCCGTAGCCGACGGCCTTGTCGGCGAGCGTGCGGGCGGCGGTCTGCTTGGACAGCGGCACGCTGATCGCGTACTGGTTGTTCTGTACGAAGAAGACCACCGGTGCGCGGCGGACCGCCGCGTAGTTGGCCGCCTCGTGGAAGTCGCCTTCGCTGGTCGCGCCGTCGCCTATGTAGACCAGGGCCACGGTCGGGTCGCCGGACATGCGCGCCGCGTCGGCCAGTCCGGCGGCGTGCAGGCACTGGGTGGCGAGCGGGGTGCACTGCGGGGCGGTTCGGGTGGCGCGGGGGTCGTAGCCGCAGTGCTGGTCGCCGCGGAAGAGCGTGAGGATCTCGGCGGGGTCGATACCGCGGGTGAGCAGGGCCACGCTGTCGCGGTAGGTGGGAAAGACCCAGTCGGTGGCGCGGACGGCGAGCGCCGAGCCGGCCTGGCAGGCCTCCTGGCCGCGCGAGGAGGGATAGACGGCGAGCCGACCCTGCTTGCTGAAGGCGGAGGCCTGCTGGTTGAAGGCCCGGCCGCGGACCAGCGCCCGGTACATGGCCAACTGCAGCTCGGCGGGCGGCTCTTCGGCCGTGGTGTCCGGGAGGGCGGGTGCTTCGGGCGGCGCGAGGAGGGTCACGAGCGGCCGCCCTGGCTCCGGGCGCGGTTACGGCTGATCCAGGTGCGCTCGAGGTTGGCGATGAGGTCCGGGCTGTAGAGGCGCAGGGACTGCTCCAGGGCGTAGCCGGCCATGTAGCGGCGGAACACGTCGAAGGGTTCCTCGCCGAGGGTGAGCATGCGCCGGTTGGCGCCGACGGCCGGGTTGTCCAGGTGCTGGGCCGCCGCGAGGACGGCGTCGTCCATGGCGTCGGCCGGTACGACCTCGTCGCACAGCAGCGCGGCCTCCGGCTGGTCGGCCCGCAGCCGGTGGCCCCAGAAGATGACGCGGCGCGCGAGGCGGCTGCCGAGGAGCTGGGTCAGCCGCAGGTTGGCGACGCCGGGCACGAGGCCCTCTTCCAGGGCGGGGAGGCTGAACCAGGAGTCGTCGGCGGCGACGATGCGGTCGAGGACGGGCAGGATCTGCATGCCGCCGCCGATGGCGAAGGTGTCGACCGCACCGACCCACGGCTTGTCGCTCTGCGGCACTGCGAAGTCCTCGGCGCCGAAGCCGGCGGCGGCGGTGTCCGGGAGGACGAGACCGCGCAGGAACTTGGCGATGTAGCCCGTCTCGCGGCGCAACAGGAAGCCCAGGAAGGTGACTTCACCGTGGTAGAGGCGGGTGAGGTTGATGCCGGCGCTGAACACACGGCGGTTGAGGTAGGCGCGGTGGGACATCGGTGCGCCGCGCAGTACGCCGACGTGGCTGGCGTCGTCGAGCAGCACCAGGTCGGTGCCGGTCTCCAGGGCCTCCACGGCCTCGTCGTCCTCGGCGTTGAGATAGGCGTCGTTGCACAGTTCCAGCGTGGCGATGCCGTCGCGGCGGGTGACGGTGGCCAGTTGGAGGTCGGCGCGGCCGGTGCGGCGGAACTCGGCAAGTGACGCCAGGGCCCGCGGGGTGGGCCGCAGCATGGAGCGCAGCAGATGGGTTCCTGCGGTGCGGGAGTCGAACAGGGCGTGGAAGAAGAGGCCCTGGTCGACCTCCCAGCCTTCCTTGTGGTGCTGGTAGTGGCGTGCCTCGGCGGCGAGTTGCGCACGGGTGGGCACGAGGCCCGGGAAGCGTTCGGCGGCCAGGTCGGCGAGCCGGTCCAGGCGCGGGTGCAGCGTGAGGCCGTCGGTCAGCTCCGCGTACACGCGGTCGGCGTGCAGCGCCAGGAAGCGGCGGCGCAGCAGGCGGGCCTGCCGGTGCAGGGACTCGGCCCGCGCGAGCTGGTGTGCGCCGCGCTCGGGTCGCGGCGGCAGGGCCTCGATGGCCTCGGTGGCCGCCTGGAGGAAGCCGCACGTCGCATGGCGGTCGGTGTCGAACGAGCCGGACAGGCGCGGCGGTTCGGCCGTGTCCGGCGCGCCGGTGCCGGTGGCCGCCCGGTCGAGGATCGGGGTGGTGGAGGTCAAGGCGGTGTCTCCCATCGTGAAAGGTGCGGTGGCCGCTCGTCCGGTGGTTACGCGGCGGGCCCGGCCAGGTGGCCGGCCAGCAGGCGGCCGATGGCCGCGAGGGCCTCGGGCCGGGCCAGTCCGGCGTGGTCGGTGTCCAGCTCGTACTCCTCGATGTGGCCGGTGATGTGGGGCCGCCAGCGGTCGGGGGTCAGGGCCGGGTCGGTGCGTCCGATGCCTGCCGCGAAGAAGTGCAGGTCGCCGTCGAAGTTCCCGGGGACGAAGCCCGGGAGCAGACGGGTGTTGTTGAGGAAGACGGTGACCATGCGGGCGAAGGCCTCGTCGTCGAGACCGGCCAGCGCGCTGCCGCGCTCGCGCAGCAGCTCCATGACCCGGGCCCGCTCCAGCGGCCCCTCCCCCAGACCGGCGCGGTCCACATGGGCCGCGTTGAGGAGGATGGCCAGCACCTCCTGCTCGCCGACCTGGTGCTCCTCGTCGTAGCAGCCGGGATAGGCGTCGAGGACGGCGAGCAGCGTCACCTGCTCTCCCCGCTCCTGCAGCCGGGCGGCCACCGCGTGCGCCACGAGGCCGCCGAAGGACCAGCCGATCAGCTGGTACGGGCCGGTGGGCGCGACCTTGCGGATCTGTTCGGCGTAGTCGTCGGCCATGTCCGCGAGGCTCGCCGGCAGCGGCTCGTCGCCGCCGAGGCCGCGGGCCTGGAGGGCGTACACCGGCTGTTCGCGGTCGAGCGAGCGCAGCAGCCCGGTGTAGATCCAGCCGAATCCGCCCGCCGGGTGGAGGCAGAACAGCGGCGGCCGATCGCCTTCGGAGCGCAGCGGCAGCAGCACCGCGAGCGGGTCGTGGTCGGCGCCGCCGCCGTCGATGCGGCCGGCGAGTGCGGCGACGGTCGGCGCCTCGAAGACGGTCCGCACGCTGATGTCGGTGCCCATCACGGAGGAGATGCGGCCGGCCAGGCGGCTGGCGAGCATCGAATGGCCGCCCAGGTCGAAGAAGTTGTCGTCGATGCCGACCCGCTCCAGGCCCAGGACGTCGGCGAAGAGCGTGCACAGCAGCTCCTCCACCGGGCCGCGCGGCAGCCGGGAGTCGCCTGCGCGGGCCCATTCGGGCTCCGGCAGAGCCGCTCGGTCGAGCTTGCCGTTGGCGGTCAGCGGCAGGGCGTCGAGGACGACGAAGGCGGACGGCACCATGTAGTCGGGCAGCTGTCCTTCGAGCCTGCCGCGCAGTTCGGCCGGGTCGGGAGTGCTCGCCTCGGCCGGGACGAGGTAGGCGACCAGGGCCTTGCCGCCGAAGCGGTCGGGACGGGCCACGACGGCGGCGCGGGTGACGTCGGGATGGGCGGCGAGCGCGGTCTCCACCTCGCCGGGTTCGATGCGGAAGCCGCGGATCTTGACCTGTTCGTCGGTGCGGCCGAGGAACTCCAGGACGCCGTCGTGGCTCCAGCGGGCGATGTCGCCGGTGCGGTACATCCGTCCGCCGGGCTCGCCGAAGAGCTCGGCGAAGGGGTCGGCGGTGAACCGGGTGGCGGTCGCCGCGGGCTGCGCCCAGTAGCCGCGGGCCAGGCCGGCGCCGGCGATGTGGAGTTCGCCGGGAACGCCGGCGGGCACCGGCTCCAGGCGCTCGTCCAGGACGTAGACGCGGGTGTTGTCCAGCGGGCGGCCGATGGGCACGTTGTCCGGCACCTGGCCGGGCTCGGTGAAGTGGTGCCAGGTGCAGCCCAGGGTGATCTCGGTGGGGCCGTAGAGGACCTTGACGACGGTGCCGGGGCAGTGGGTGAGGACGCTGCGCACGGCGGTGGGAGGTACGACGTCGCCGCCGGTCCACACCTGGGCCACGCCGGCGAAGGCCTGCGGGGCCTCGTCCGCGATGACGCCGAACAGGCCGGCGGTCAGCAGCAGCGAGGTGATGCCTTCGGTTTCCGCGACGGTGCGCAGGGTCACGGCGTCCAGGTCGCCGCGGGGAGCGACGACGATGCGGCCGCCGGACAGCAGCGGGCTCCACAGCTCGTAGGTGGAGATGTCGAAGGCGTACGGCGAGTGCATCAGCACGCGCTGGCCGGGTCCGGGCTCCCAGCAGCGGTCCAGCGCGAGGTCGATGGCGTCGCGGTGGGTGATGCCGATGCCCTTGGGCACGCCGGTGGAGCCGGAGGTGAACATCACGTAGGCGAGCCGGTCGGGTGCGATGGCCGGGGCCGGGTCGGTGTCCGGCCACCGGCCGTCCGCGGCGGCGTCGGTGTGCGCGTCGCCGACAAGGAGCGCGGGGACGCCGGGCTCGGGCAGCAGCGCGCGTGAGGCGTCGTCGGTGAGCAGCAGCCGCGCGCCGGTGTCGGCCACGACGCGCCGCATGCGCTCGGCCGGATGGCTGTGGTGCAGCGGCACGTAGACCCCGCCGGCCTTGAGGACGGCGAGGGTGGCCACGACCAGGGCGGCCGAGCGCTCCAGCAGCACCGCGACCGGGCTTTCGGCGGTGAGGCCCTCGGCGATCAGGCGGTGGGCCAGCCGGTTGGCGCGGGCGTCGAGTTCGCGGTAGGTCAGCTGCCGTCCGCCGTCGCTGACGGCGACGGCGTCCGGGGTGCGGGCGGCCTGTTCGGCGAAGCGCCGCGTAAGCGAGGTGGCGGAGCGGTCCGGCTCGTGAGCGGTGGCGTTCCACTCGGTCAGGACGCGTTCGCGCTCGGCGTCGTCGAGGACCGGCAGGGCGCCGATGCGGCGGTCCGGGTCGGCGGCGGCCGCCGCCAGCAGGCGGGCGAACCGGTCGGCCAGGGCCTGCGCGGTGGCGCGGTCGAACATGTCCGTGCGGTACTCCAGCATCGCGTTGACGCCGTCGGGCGCGCCTTCGGCGGTGTGCCGCTCGTCCAGGTTGAAGGTGAGGTCGAACTTGGCCGCGCCGAGGGTGACCGGTTCGGGCCGTGCGGTCAGGCCGGGCAGGTCGAGACCGCCGCCGGGCGTGTTCTGCAGGGCCAGCAGGACCTGGAAGAGCGGGTTGCGCGAGAGCGAGCGTTCGGGGCTGATGTCCTCCACCAGCTGCTCGAACGGCAGGTCCTGGTGTGCGTAGGCGGCCAGGGCCGTCTCCCGGACCCGCTCCAGAAGCTGCCGGAAGGTGGGGTCGCCGGAGGTGTCGGTGCGCAGCACCAGGGTGTTGATGAACAGGCCCACCAGGTCGTCGAAGGCGTCGTCTGTGCGGCCGGCGACCGGGGTGCCGACGGGAATGTCGCATCCGGCGCCCATGCGGGTCAGCAAGGTGGCGAGACCGGCCTGGAGGACCATGAACAGGCTCGCGCCGTTCTCGCGGGCCAGGGCCAGCAGGTCGCGGTGGAGTTCGGCGGGCAGGTTCCACACGACGGCCTCACCGTGGCTCTCGGCGATGGCCGGGCGGGGCCGGTCGGCGGGCAGTTCGAGCTCTTCGGGCAGTCCGGCCAGGGCCTCGCGCCAGTAGGCGCGCTGCCGGCTCGTCAGGCTGTCGGGATCGTCCTCGGCACCGAGCAGTTCGTCCTGCCACAGCGCGTAGTCGGCGTACTGCACGGGCAGCGCGTCCCACTGCGGTGCGCCGCCCTGGACCCGCGCCGTGTAGGCGCGCGTCAGGTCGCGGCCCAGCGGAGCGAGCGACCAGCCGTCACCGGCGATGTGGTGCAGCAGGAGCAGCAGCACGTGCTCGTCGGGCGCGACGGTGAACAGGGTGGCGCGCAGCGGCAGTTCGGCGGTGAGGTCGAAGCCGCGGCGGGAGGCGGCGGCGAGGACGCCGGCCAGGCCGTCGGGCGTGGTGTGCACGGTCTCCAGCGGCAGGCGCACCTCGTCGGCGGCGAGGATGTGCTGGTAGGGAGTGCCGTCGTGCTCGGGGAAGAGGGTACGCAGGGTTTCGTGGCGGGCGGTCACGTCGGCGAGGGCGGCGCGCAGCGCCTGTTCGTCGAGGTGGCCGGTGAGCCGCATGGCGACCGGCAGGTTGTAGCCCGCGTCGGAGCCGCCGAGCCGGTTGAGGAACCACAGCCGGTTCTGGCCGGAGGACAGCGGGATCCGCTCGGGGCGTGGCAGTGGCCGCGGCGCGGGCCTGCGGTCCTGCGCGGTGCGGTCGAGGATGCGGGCCAGCGCGGCGACGGTCGGCGCCTCGAACAGGTCGCGGACCGCCACTTCCGCGCCCAGCACGGTGCGGATCCGGCTGATCAGGCGGGTGGCGAGCAGCGAGTGGCCGCCGAGGTCGAAGAAGCCGTCGTCGATACCGATCCGCTCCAGGCCGAGCACCTCGCAGAAGAGTCCGGCGAGGAGTTCCTCGCGTGGGGAGCGGGGTGCGCGGCTGCCGGCCGTGGCGGCGGGAGCGGGCAGCGCGGCCCGGTCCAGTTTGCCGTTGGGTGTCAGCGGCAGCTCGTCGAGCACGACCAGGGCCGAGGGCACCATGAAGCCGGGCAGGACGGCGGCCAGTTCCTTGCGCAGCGCGCCGGTGTCGGGCGCCGGTTCACCGGCGGGAACCAGATAGCCGACGAGGTGCTTGTCGCCATGGCCGTCCTCGGCGGCGACGACGGCGGCGCGGGCGACGCGGGGCAGGGCGGCGAGGGCGGCCTCGATCTCGGCCGGCTCGACGCGGAAACCGCGCACCTTGACCTGGTGGTCGGCGCGGCCGATGAATTCCAGTTCGCCGTCGGCCGTCCAGCGGGCCAGGTCACCGGTGCGGTACATCCGGGAGCCGGGAGCGTCGAAGAGCGCGCCGAAGGGGTCGGCGACGAAGCGCTCGGCGGTCGGGCCCGGGCGGTTGAGGTAGCCGCGGGCGACGCCGGCACCGGCCGCGTACAGCTCTCCGGTGACGCCCGGCGGCACCGGCAGCAGTGATGCGTCGAGCAGGTAGACGCGGTCGTTGTCGACCGGGCGGCCGATGGGTGCGGCGGCGGGCCAGGCGGCCGGGTCGCCGGTGAGGGTGTGGGTGGTCACGGCGTGGGTCTCGGCGGGGCCGTAGACGTTGTGCAGCCGGCGTCCGGGCAGGCGGGCGTGGAAGGCGCGCAGCCGCTCGCTGGGCGTGAGGGCCTCGCCGCCCTGGAGGACGTCGGTGAGGTCGGGCAGCGCCGTGCCGCGCCGCTCGGCGGCCTCGGCGAGCGCTTCGAGGACGAGGTTGGGTGCGAACAGCTCGTTGACACGGTGCTGTTCCAGCCATGCGGCCAGGGCGTCGGCGTCGCTGCGGATGCCGTCGGTGGGCACGACCAGCGTCTTGCCCATGACGAGCGGGGAGAGGATCTCCTGGACGGAGAAGTCGAATCCGATCGCGGTGAACTGGGCGGTGCGCACGCCGGGGCCGCCGGGGAAGCGGGCGGTGTGCCAGGTGAGCAGGTTGGACAGCCCGGCCGCGGGCATGACCACGGCCTTGGGCAGGCCGGTGGAGCCGGAGGTGTAGATGACGTACGCCGGGTGCTGCGGGTGCAGCGGCGCGAGGCGGTCGGCGTCGGTGAGGTCGGCCGCTGTGGGGCCGGTGGTGCCGGCGGTGTCCGCGCCGTCGTGCGGGTGGATGCGCGGGAGGCCGGCGGGGATGCCGTCGCAGGCGCCGGGTGTGGTGATCACGCACAGCGCCCGGGCGTCCTCGAGCATCCGGGCGATGCGCTCGGCCGGGTACTCGGTGTCGACGGGCAGGTAGGCGGCGCCGGTCTTGAGGACGGCCAGCAGCGCGGTGATCAGCTCCACGGAGCGGGGCAGGGCCAGCGCGACGATCTCGCCGGGTGCGGCGCCCTGGGCGACCAGGTGCCGGGCCAGGACGTTGGCGCGGGCGTTGAGCTCGGCGTAGGTCAGCGCGGCAGCTTCGTGCACAAGTGCCACATCGCGCGGCGTACGCGCCACCTGACGCTGGAAAAGTTCCGCCACGTGGACATCGGTGCTCGCTCCGTCGGTGGTGTTCCAGTCGGTCAGCAGACGGCGCTGTTCGGCCGCGTCCAGGACCTGGACGGTGCCGATGGGCCGGTCGGGTTCGGCGGTGACCGCGTCGAGCAGTCGTACGAGCCGGGTGGCCAGGGCCTCGGCCGTACCGCGCTCGAACAGGTCGGTGCTGAACTCCAGGGCCGCTTCGATGCCGGCGGGCGCGCCGTCGGCGGACCTGCGCTCGACCAGGCTCAGGTGAAGGTCGAACTTGGCGATGCCGACGCCGACGGGCGCGGCCGCGGCCTTCAGGCCGGGCAGCTCCAGCTGGGCCTCGCCGTCGCTGAGGAAGGCCAGCATGACCTGGAAGAGCGGGTGCCGGGCCAGTGAGCGCTCCGGGCGCAGCCGCTCGACGAGCTTCTCGAACGGCAGGTCCTGGTGGGCGTAGGCGGCCAGGTCGCTCTCGCGCACCCGCTCCAGCAGCTCGCGGAAGGTGGGGTCGCCGGAGGTGTCGGTGCGCAGCACCAGCGTGTTGACGAAGAAGCCGACGAGGTCTTCGACGGCGTCGTCGGTGCGGCCCGCGATGGGCGCGCCGATCGGGATGTCGGTGCCGGCGCCGTGCTTGCCGAGCAGGGTCGCGAAGGCGGCTTGCAGGACCATGAAGACGCTCGCCCGGCCGTCGGCGGCCAGCGCGAGCAGCCTCTGGTGCAGCGCGGGGTCGATGCGGAACGGGACGGTGTCGCCGCGGTAGCTGATGACAGCGGGCCGGGGCCGGTCCAGCGGCAGTTCGAGGACCTCGGGGATCCCGGTCAGGGCCTCGGTCCAGTACTGGAGCTGGCGGGCGTGGCGGCTGTCGGGGTCGTCCTCGGCTCCGAGCAGGTCGCGCTGCCACAGCGCGTAGTCGGCGTAGCTGACGGGCAGCGGGGTCCAGGTGGGCGCGCGGCCTTCGAGGCGGGCGGCGTAGGCGGTGGACAGGTCGCGGGCCAGCGGCCGCCAGGACCAGCCGTCGCCGGCGATGTGGTGCAGCAGGAGCAGCAGTACGTGCTCGTCGGGCGCCACCGTGAACAGGCTTGCGCGCATTGGCAGTTCGGTGGCCAGGTCGAAGCCCTGGCGGGCCGCCCCGGCCACGAGCGCCTCGACGGCGGCCGGGTCGGTGTCGACGACGTCGAGCGCGGGCCGGGCCTGGTCGGCGGGCAGGATCCGCTGGTAGGGGATGCCGTCTTCCTCGGGGAAGAGGGTGCGCAGGGCCTCGTGGCGGGCGGTCACGTCGGCGAGGGCGGCGCGCAGCGCGTCGTGGTCGAGGTGTCCGGTCAGCCGCAGGCTCATCGGGATGTTGTAGGTGGCGCTGGGGCCTTCCATGCGGTGCAGGAACCAGAGCCGGTACTGGGCGAAGGACAGCGGGATCCGCTCGGGGTGGTCCTGGCGGCGCAGTGCGGGGCGGGTGCCCTGGGCGTCGCCGAGGACGCGGGCGAGCTCGGCGACGGTCGGCGCCTCGAAGAGGTCGCGGACGGCCAGTTCGGTGCCGAGGACGGTGCGGATGCGGGCGAGCAGACGGGTGGCGAGCAGGGAGTGGCCGCCGAGGTCGAAGAA
This sequence comes from Streptomyces sp. NPDC001709, assembly GCF_053596375.1. Taxonomy (NCBI): domain Bacteria; kingdom Bacillati; phylum Actinomycetota; class Actinomycetes; order Kitasatosporales; family Streptomycetaceae; genus Streptomyces; species Streptomyces sp. NPDC001709. Next base: position 169,923 of record NZ_JBSFGB010000010.1, read on the forward strand.
GTCCCGGTCGATGCCGACCCGGGGCAGGCCGAGGACTTCGGCGAAGAGGGTGCTGAGGATCTCCTCGCGCTGGTTGCGCGGTGCTTGGCCGGCCGCGTCGCCGTCCCAGTCGGGCGCGGGCAGGGCGGCACGGTCCAGTTTGCCGTTGGGGGTCAGCGGCAGGTCGTCGAGGGTGACGAAGAAGGCGGGCACCATGTGGCCGGGCAGCAGGCGCTCGGCGTGGGTGCGCAGCGAGGCCTGGAGGTCGGCGCCTTCGCGGGCGCGGGCGGGGTTGTTGGCGAGGGTGTCGAGCGGGGTGGCGGCGGCGGGGCGGGCCAGGAGGCCGGGGCGGACGTCGGCGGCGGAGCGGCCGAAGACCGCGTCCAGGCTGCCGTCCTCAGCCGCGGCGGCCCAGGTGACGCCGGTGTGGTAGCCGAGGCGGTCACCGAGGCCGTACAGCTCCTCCGGGTCGACCGTGCCGGCGGGTGCCGGTCCGTCCAGGCAGGCGAGGGCGGCCGCGGCGCCGTCGGTGGCGAGCAGGTGCCGGGCGCGGGTCTCGTGGGCCAGGCGCAGGTTGGGCACGCCTTCAACGCGCAGCCGTGCGGGCCGGTGCTGCTCCAGGTGGGCGGCTATCTCCGCGCAGCTGCCGACGTCCGTGCCCCAGACCAGCGTGGTGGCGGGCGCCGGTTCCGCCGCCTCAACGGGCTTCTTGCGGAGTACGGCGTCGTAGCGGTGGCGGCTCATTTCGTTGTGGTGGGTGCCGCGGCGCAGTTCGGTGCCGGCCTCGGCGACGTCCGGCAGGGTCGCGGCGAGGAGGGTGAAGTAGTCCGGGTCGAGGAGCAGTTCCTGTTCGGCGGCCACGCTCTGCTCGACGGCGCGGCCGATGGCGGACGCGTCGGCGAAGGAGCCGCCGCGGCGCAGTTCGACGGCGGTGCGGAAGGTGCGCAGCAGCCGGTGGTTGCGGATGTCGCCGAGGAAGAGGGTGCCGCCGGGGGCGAGTAGGGCGAGCGCGCCGGTGATGACGTCGCGCAGGTAGGCCTGGTTGGGGAAGTACTGGGCGACGGAGTTGACGACGATGGTGTCGAAGTAGTCTGCGGGCAGCCCGTCCAGGTCGTGGGCGGGGCGGGCCAGCAGTTCGACGCGTGCGGCCAGGTCGGGATGGTGCTCCAGCTGGCCGCGCAGCCGTTCGATGACGGCCGGCGAGATGTCGGTGCCCCAGTAGGCCTCGACGTGGTCGGCCAGCGGAGCGAGGATCAGGCCGGAGCCGCAGCCGATCTCCAGGACGCGCCGCGGCTGGAGGCCCTTGAGGCGGTCGACGGTGGCCTGCCGCCACTCGGTCATCTCCTCCAGGGAGAGGGCGGCGCCGGTGTAGCTGCTGTTCCAGCCGGTGAAGTCGTGGCCGAACTCGCCGTCGAGGGCGGCGTAGTGGTCGTCGTAGGTCTCCTGCCAGGTGGCCAGCTGGGCCTGTTCCTGCTGTGTGTCGCGGGCGGTGTCGTCGGCGGCGGGCACCACGTAGGCAACCAGCCGGCGGTCTCCGGCCTGGTGCTCGACGGGGATCACGGCGGCGCGGGCGACGGCGGGGTGGGCGGCGAGGGCGGCCTCGATCTCGCCGGGCTCGATGCGGAAGCCGCGCACCTTGACCTGGTGGTCGGTGCGGCCGGCGAACTCCAGCTCGCCGTGGGCGTTCCAGCGGGCGAGGTCGCCGGTGCGGTACATCCGGCCGCCGGCGGGGCCGAAGGGGTCGGCCACGAAACGTTCGGCGGTCAGGGCCGGGCGGCGCAGGTAGCCGCGGGCGATGCCGCCGCCGGCCAGGTAGAGCTCGCCGACGACGCCGGGGGCGACCGGGCGCAGGGCGGCGTCCAGGACGTAGGCGCGGGCGTTGGGGATGGGCCGGCCGATGGGCGGGACGACGGCGCCGGACAGCGGCGTGCTCATGGTGGAGCAGACCGTGGCCTCGGTGGGCCCGTAGGCGTTGATCATGCGGCGGCCGCGGGACCAGCGGGCGACCTGGTCGGGTGCGGTGGCCTCGCCGGCGACGACGAGGTCGGCGGTGGCGGGCAGCGCGTCGTCGGCCAGGACGGCGAGGGCGGTCGGCGGGAGGGTGAGGAAGGTCGCGCCGGTGCGCGAGAGGAGGTCGGCGAGGGCCGGGCCCGGCTGGAGCTGCTCGGCGGGCGCGACCACGAGGGCGGCGCCGGACAGCAGCGCGAGCGAGATCTCCCACAGCGCGGCGTCGAAGCTGATCGATGCGAACTGCAGCACCCGGCTGCCCGCGCCGAGGCCGAACTCGCCGATGAGTGGCGTGAGATTGGCCGCCACGTTGCGGTGCGGCACCACGACGCCCTTGGGACGGCCGGTGGAGCCGGAGGTGTAGATGACGTACGCGGGATGGCGCGGGTCCAGCGGAGCGAGGCGGTCGGCGTCGGTGACGTCCTCGCCGCCGGGCCCGGTGTGTGTGCTGTCGTCGACGAGGAGGTGCGGCGGGCCGCCGGGGATGCGGTCGGCGACGGATGCGGCGGTGAGGACCAGCAGGGGCTCGCCGTCGTCCAGCAGGTAGCCGATGCGCTCGGCCGGGTACTCGGGGTCGATGGGCAGGTAGGCGGCGCCCGACTTGAGGACGGCGAGCACGGCGACGACGAGGTCGGCGCAGCGCGGCAGGCAGACGGCGACGATCCGCTCGGGGCCGGCGCCGCGGGCGATCAGGCGGCGCGCGAGGCGGTTCGCGCGGGCGTCGAGCTCGGCGTAGCTGATCTCGGTGTCGTCCCAGACCAGTGCGGTGGCCTTCGGGTCGGCCCCGGCGGCGCGGCGGAACAGCTCGGGCCAGGTGGCCTCGGGCGTGGCGCGGTCGGTGTCGTTCCACTCGGTCAGGACGCGGTGTTCTTCGTCGCGGGTGAGGACGCGGACCCGGCCGATGGGCTGATCGGGGTCGGCGGTGACGGAGTCGAGGAGGGTGATCAGCCGGTCTCCGAGGGCCTCGACGGTGGCGCGCTCGAACAGCTCGCTGCTGTACTCCCAGTCGCCGTGGATGCCGGCGCCGCCGTCCTCGCCGCGCTGCTCGGCGACGGCGAGTGCGAGGTCGAACTTGGCGAATCCGACGCGCACCGGCTCGATGGCCGTGCGCAGGCCGGGCAGGGCGATCCGGGCCTCGGGCATGCTCTGGAAGGCGAGCAGCACCTGGAAGAGCGGGTTGCGGGCGAGAGAGCGCTGCGGGTTGACGGTCTCGACGAGCTTTTCGAACGGCAGGTCCTGGTGCGCATAGGCGGCCAGGTCGGTGGTGCGGACGCGGCCCACGAGCTCGCGGAAGGTCGGGTCGCCGGAGGTGTCGGTGCGCAGCACCAGCGTGTTGACGAAGAAGCCGACCAGGTCGTCGAGGGCGTCGTCGGTGCGGCCGGCGATGGGGCTGCCGATGGGCAGGTCGCAGCCGGCGCCCATGCGGGTGAGCAGCGCGGCGAACGCGGCGTGCAGGACCATGAACAGGCTGGCGTCGCATTCGCGGGCCAGGTCGGTCAGGCGCCGGTGGAGCTCGGGCGCGATGCGGAAGGGGACGGTCGCGCCGCGGTGGTCGGAGACGGCGGGCCGGGCGTGGTCGGTGGGCAGCTCCAGGTGCTCGGGGATGCCGGCCAGGTTCTGCGACCAGTACGCCAGTTGCCTGCCGTACAGGCCGGACGGGTCGTCCTGGTCGCCGAGGAGGTCGCGCTGCCAGAGGGTGTAGTCGGCGTAGCCGACGGGCAGCGCGGGCCAGTCGGGTTCGGCGCCGTCGCGGCGGGCCGCGTAGGCGGCGGCGAGGTCGCGGGTGAGCGGGGCGAGGGACCAGCCGTCGCCGGCGATGTGGTGCAGCAGGACGAAGAGGACGTGCTCGTCGGGCGCGAGCCGGTAGAGGGCGGCGCGCAGCGGGGTCTCGGTGGTGAGGTCGTACTCGTGGCGGGCGGCCTCGGCCAGGCGTCCGGCGAGCTCCTCCTCGGTCACGGTGGAGGTCTCCAGCGCGACGGTGACCTGCTCGGCGGGCAGGATGTGCTGGTACGGCTCGCCGGCGACGCTCGGGAAGAGCGTGCGCAGCGGCTCGTGACGGTGCGTCAGGTCCTGGAGGGCCTCGCGCAGGGCCGTCTCGTCCAGGGTGCCCTGCAGCCGCAGCGCGAAGGGGATGTTGTAGGTGGAGTTGGGGCCGTCGAGGCGGTTGAGGAACCACAGGCGGCGCTGGGCGGAGGAGAGCGGGACCCGCTCGGGGCGCTCGGCGGCGACCAGCGCCGGGCGGGCGCCGTCGGCGTTGTCGAGGCGCTCGGCGAGGGCGGCGACGGTGGGCGCGTCGAAGAGTTCGCGTACGGCGATCTCGGCGTCCAGGACGGTGCGGATGCGGCTGATGAGGCGGGTGGCGAGCAGTGAGTGGCCGCCGAGGGCGAAGAAGTCGTCGTGGATGCCGACGTGTTCCGTGCCGAGCACGTCGGCGAAGAGGGCGCACAGGATTTCCTCGCGCGGAGAGCGCGGGGTGCCGGACGTGCCGGCGGCGGCCGGGGCGGGCAGTGCGGCGCGGTCGAGTTTGCCGTTGGGGTTGAGGGGCAGCAGGTCCAGGGTCACGAAGGCGGCCGGCACCATGTGGTCGGGCAGGGTGCGGGCGAGGGCCTTGCGGAGCGCGGCGGGGTCCGGTGCCGGCTGGTGGGGCTCGGGCACCACGTAGGCGACGAGGCGTTTGTCGCCGGGCCGGTCCTCGCGGGCGATCACGGCGACCTTGGCGATGCCGGGCAGCTGGGCGAGCGCGTTCTCGATCTCGCCGGGCTCGATGCGGAAGCCGCGCACCTTGACCTGGTGGTCGGCGCGGCCGGCGAACTCCAGCTCGCCGTCCGCGTTCCAGCGGGCGAGGTCGCCGGTGCGGTACATCCGGCCGCCGGCCGGGCCGAAGGGGTCGGCCACGAACCGTTCGGCGGTCAGCGCCGGGCGGCGCAGGTAGCCGCGGGCCACCTGGGCGCCCGCGAGATAGAGCTCTCCTGTCACACCGGGCGCGACGGGTCGCAGGAAGCCGTCCAGGACGTAGGCGCGCACGTTGTCGACCGGGCGGCCGATGGGCGGCGCGGCGGGCCACTCGTCGGGGTCGGCGGGCAGCACGGTGCCGGTGACGACGTGGGTCTCGGCGGGCCCGTAGTGGTTGTGCAGACGCCGGCCGGGCACGGCCGCGAGGAAGGCACGGACCTTCTCACCGAGGGAGAGCGCCTCGCCGGCCTGGACCAGGTGGCGCAGCCGGGGCAGGGTACGGCCCTGTTCGAGGGCGGCCTCGGCCAGGGCATCGATGACGAGGTTGGGCGCGTACAGCTCGTCGACGCCGTAGGCCTCCAGCCAGGCGACGAGGCGGTCGGCGCTGCGCCGCACGTCGTCGGTCGGGACGGCGAGGGTCCGGCCGTGCAGGAGGGCGGCGAGGATCTCCTGGGCGGCGACGTCGAAGCTGAGGGAGGTGTACTGGGCGGTGACCGTGTCCGTACCGCGGGGAATCTTCCGCTCGTGCCAGGACAGGAGGTTGGCCAGCGCGCCGCCGGGCATGGAGACGGCCTTGGGCCGTCCGGTGGAGCCGGAGGTGTAGATGACGTACGCCGGATGGGCCGGGGTGAGCGGGGCCGTGCGCTCGGCGTCGATGAGGTCGTGGCCGGGCTGCTCGTCGGTGATGCCGGCGAGTTCGGCTTCGGTGAGGACGAACGCGGGCCGGGCGTCCTCGAGCATGTAGGCGATGCGTTCGGCCGGGTACTCGGGGTCGACGGGCAGGTAGGCGGCGCCGGTCTTGAGGACGGCGAGCAGGGCCGCGTACAGGTCGAGGGAGCGGGGCAGTTGCAGGGCCACGATCTGCTCGGGGCCGGCGCCGCGGGCGAGGAGCGTCCGGGCGATGCGGTTGGCGCGGGCGTTGAGCGCCCGGTAGGTCAGGACGTGGCCTTCGAAGGTGAGGGCGGTGGCGTCGGGTGTGCGCCGCACCTGGTCCTCGAACAGGCGGGGCAGGGTGCGCACTTCGGTCGTGCGCTCGGTGGTGTTCCAGGTGGCCAGGGCGTCGTGCTCGGCGGGCGAGAGGAGGTCCAGGCTGCCGACGGTGCGCTCGGGGTCGTCGGCGAACGCGGTGAGCAGCCGCTCCAGGCGGCCGAGCAGTTCGCGGGCTCCGTCGTGGTCGAGCACGTCGGCGCGGTGGTCGAGGCGGAAGCGGATCCGCTCGCCGGGAATGGCGAGCAGGCTCAGCGGGTAGTGGGTGGCGTCGCCGACCTCGAAACCGGCCAGGCGCACACCGCGGGACTCGGCGCGCAGTACGGCGGGGTCGAGCGGGTAGTTCTCGAAGACGACGACGGAGTCGAAGAGTTCGCCGTGGCCGGCGGTGCGCTGGACCTCGGTCAGGGACAGGTGCCGGTGGACGATGAGGGCGGCCTGCTCCTGCTGGACGCGGCGCAGCAGGGCGGCGAGCGACTCGCCGGGGCGCAGCGAGACGCGCACCGGCAGGGTGTTGATGAACATGCCGATGGTGGACTCGATGCCGGCGATCTCTGGCGGCCGGTTGGCGAAGGTGGCGCCGAAGACGACGTCGTCGCGGCCGAGGGCGTGGCCGAGGAGCACCGCCCAGGCGCCCTGGACCACGGTGTTCACGGTCAGGCCCTGGGCCCGGGCCGCGGCGGTGATACCGGCCGAGAGCCGCTCGTCGAACTCGTGCCACAGCTGTCCGGGCAGGGCGCCGGCGGGCCGCTCGCCGCGGTGCGGCGGGGCGAGGAGGCTGGGCTCGTCGAGTTCCTTGAGATAGTCGCGCCACGCGGCGCGGGCGGCGTCCTGGTCGCGGCCGGCGAGGTCGGCCAGGTAACTGCGGTAGGGCGGGGCCACGGGCAGGCCGGCGTCGTCGCCGCGCTGTCCGTACAGGGCGAACAGCTCGCGCACGAGCAGGGGCATCGACCAGCCGTCGAGCAGGAGGTGATGGGTGGTCAGGACGAGCTTGTGGTGCTCGTGGCCGAGCGCGAGCAGGCCCATGCGCAGCAGCGGCGGGGTGGCGGGGTCGAAGCGCCGGGCGCGGTCGGTGGCGACGAACTCCTCGACGCGCCGCTCGCGTTCGGCCGGGTCCAGGCCGGTGAGGTCCTCCTCCTGCCACGGCACGGGTGCCTCGTACGGGATGAACTGCACGGGCTGGTCGAGGTCCTGCTGCCAGAATCCGGCGCGCAGGTTGGGGTGGCGGCGCATCAGGGTGCGTACGGAGGCCTTGAGGTCCGCGGTGTCGAGAGGGCCGCGCAGCTCCATGACCATCTGGACGTTGTAGACGTCCACGCCGTCGCGGTCGTACTGCACCTGGAACAGCAGCCCCTCCTGCAAGGGTGCCAGCGGCAGGACGTCTGCCAGTCCGTTCTGCGTCATCGGGACACCTTCCACATGGCTTCGAGGCGGTCGATCTGTGCCTGGTTCAGGGAGACCAGGGAGAGGTCGGAGGGGGTGCGGCCGCCGGCGTCGGGGCCCTCGGCGTGGGTGGCCAGGGCCTTGAGGGCGCGGAACCAGCTCTGGCCGAGGTCGCGTACGGCGTCCTCGTCGAGCAGGGCGCCGGGCCAGGTCCAGGTGGCGCGCAGGACCGGGCCCGAGGGGCCGTCGAGGGTCAGCGAGTTGACCTCGACGGCGTGGGCCAGGGGCAGGCCGGGATCGATGCCGTCGCCGAGCGATTCGGCGTCGGGAGCGGCGTTCCAGTGGCCGGCCGTGGCGCCGGTCTCCTGGAAGCGGCCCAGGTAGTTGAAGCCCAGCGCGGGCGTGGGCAGCGCGGCCAGTTCGGTCGCGGTCTCGGGGTTGAGGTGGCGCAGCAGGCCGTAGCCCTGGCCGCCGTCGGGCAGGGCGCGCAGCTGTTCCTTGATCCGTTTGACGGCGGTGCCGGCGGCGGGACCGCCGGAGAGCGCCTCGTGCCGGTCGAGCGCGCCGGGGTCGAGGCGGACGGGATAGAGGGTGGTGAACCAGCCGATGGTGCGGGACAGGTCGGCGCCGCTGTCGCCGCTCTCACGGCCGTGGCCTTCGAGGTCGAGCAGGACGGCGCCGCCGTCGCCGAGGCCTCTGCGGGCGCGCCAGTCGGCGACGGCCAGGGCGAAGGCGGTGAGCAGGACGTCGTCGACCTTGGCGTGGAAGGCGGCGGGTACCGTGGTCAGCAGGGGCTCGGTGTCCTCGGCGGGCAGCGTGAGGGTGAGGCTGCGGGCGGTGGCGGCGGTGTCCTCGGCCGGGTCGAGCGGCCGGAGGGCGACGGGTGGGGTGGGCGCGGTCAGCAGGTCGCGCCACAGGCCGAGTTCGGCGCCGCGCCGCTCGCTCGTGGCCTCGGTGACCAGGTGCCGGGCCCAGGTGCGGAAGGCGGTGCCGGTGGCCGGGAGCTGTGCGGTGGTGCCGCGGGCGGCGGCCTGCCAGGCGGTGGCGAGGTCGGGCAGCAGGATGCGCCAGGAGACGCCGTCGACGACCAGGTGGTGCAGGGTCAGGAGCAGGTGGCCGGTGTGGTCGTCGCCGGTGTCGAACCAGACGGCCTGGAGTGTCACGCCGTTCCAGGGGTCGAGCCGGTCGCGGGCGGCGGCGGCCTCCTTGTCGGCCACGTCGCGCAGTTGCGCCTCGCTCAGGCCCACGGCGTCGACGCGGCGCACCCAGCCGTCGGTGTCCGGCGTGCCGGGCGCGGCGATGTGCATGCGCCAGTGGCCGTCCGGTTCGGCGGCGAAGGTCGCGCGCAGTACGTCGTGGTGGTCGGCCACCGTCCGCAGCGCGGCGGCCAGTTCGCGGGTGCCGAGGCCGGCGGGCACGGGGACGAGGAGGGACTGGCTGAACGCGTCGACGGGGCCGCCGCGGGTGCGCAGCCAGTGCATGATCGGAGTGAGCGGCACCTCGCCACAGGCCTCGTCGTCGGAGCCGGTGGCGGTGGGCGCGTCGTCGGTGGTGCCGGCGACCACGGCGAGGGCGGCGACGGTCTTGTGCTCGAAGACCTGCGTGGGCGAGAGCAGCAGTCCGGCCTTACGGAGGCGGGAGACGAGCTGGATCGCCATGATGCTGTCGCCGCCGAGGTCGAAGAAGCCGTCGTCGATCCCGGTCTTCTCCAGGCCCAGCACCTCGGCGAAGTGTGCGGCGATGGTCTCTTCGCGTTGTGTGCGCGGTGCCCGGTGGGTGCCGGCGGGCGCGAAGTCGGGGACGGGCAGGGCGCGGCGGTCGAGTTTGCCGTTGGCGGTGAGCGGCAGGCGCTCCAGCGGGACCACGGCGGCCGGGACCATGTAGTCGGGCAGCGCGGCGGCGACGTGCCGGCGCAGCTCGGCGGGGTCGGCCGGGTGGCCGGGCGAGGCGACGACGTAGGCGGTGATCCGCTTGTCGCCCGGGCGGTCCTCGCGGACGAGCACCGCGCTCTGGGCGACGGAGGCGTGGGCGCAGAGCACGGACTCGATCTCGCCGAGCTCGATCCGGAAGCCGCGGACCTTGACCTGGTGGTCGGCGCGGCCCAGGAACTCCATGATGCCGTCGGTGCGGCGGCGTACGAGGTCGCCGGTGCGGTACATGCGGGCGCCGGGCGGCCCGAAGGGGTCGGCGACGAAGCGCTCGGCGGTGGCGTCGGGCCGTCCCAGGTAGCCACGGGCCAGTCCGGCGCCGCCGATGTACAGCTCTCCCACCACACCGGGCGGGACCGGGCGCAGGCCCGCGCCCAGCACGTGGCAGGTGGTGTTGTCGAGCGGGCTGCCGATCGGGACGGTCGTCTCCTGTGTCCACGGGGCGCGCATGAAGTGGTGGGTGGCGAACGTCGTGGTCTCGGTCGGGCCGTAGCCGTCGACGACCATGGTGCCCGGCGAGGCTTCGAGGACGCGGGTGACGGCCGCCGGCGAGACCACGTCGCCGCCGGCCCACACCTCGCGGACGTTCGTGAAGCACTCGGGGCTCTCCTCGGCGAGGAGGTTGAACAGGCCCGAGGTCAGCCACATACCGGTGATGCCGCCGCCGACGATGGCCTCGCGCAGCGCGGCGGTGTCGAGGTCGCCGGGCGGGGCCACGACGACGGTGCCGCCGGAGAGCAGCGGCACCCACAGCTCGTACTGCGAGGTGTCGAAGGAGTACGGCGAGTGCAGCAGCACGCGCCGCTGGTTTCCGGTCTGCCAGCAGCGGTCGGCGGCGAGGACGGCCACATCGCGGTGGGTGATGGCCACGCCCTTGGGCATGCCGGTGGAGCCGGAGGTGTACATCACGTACGCGAGCTGGTCCGGGTGGCAGGCCACCGGTGCCGGCCGCGGTGCGGGTGCGGCCTGTCCGGGCGCGTCGACCACGACGACCTCGGCGTCGCCGGCCCACTCCCGGCACCGGTACTCGGCGTCCACCACGCGGTCGGTGAGCAGGACCCGGGCGCCCGCCTCGCGGACGATCAGGCTCATCCGGGAGGCCGGGTAGCGGGTGTTGAGAGGGACGTAGTAGCCGCCGGACTTCAGCACGGCGAGCAGCGAGACGACCAGGTCGGCGGAGCGCTGCTGGAGGACGGCGACCGCGTCCTCGCGGCCGGTGCCGAGCTCGGCCAGGCGGGCGGCGAGGGCGTCGGCGCGGGCGTCCAGCTGGGCGTAGGTCAGTTCGGCGGCGCCGTCGACGACGGCGACGGCGTCCGGGGTGTGGCGGGCCTGGGCCGTGAACAGGTCGGCCAGGCCCTGGTCCGGGACCGGGCGGGCGGTGTCGTTCCACTCGCGCAGGAGCCGCTGCTCCTCGTCGCTGACCAGGTCGAAGTGGCCGATGGGCAGCTCCGGGTGGTCGGCCGCGGCCTGGAGCAGCACGTGGAAGCGGCGGGTGAAGGCGGCGGCGGTCGCCTCGTCGAACAGCTCGCGGTCGAACTCCAGGTCGCCTTCGATGCCGCCGAGGCCGCCCTGGCCGTCCCGGTGGGCGACGAGGTTGAACGTGAGGTCGAACTTGGCGACGCCGAAGTCCACGGGCTCGCGCCGTACGTCGAGTCCGGCCAGGCGCGGTTCGGCGTCGGACTCCTGGTAGGAGAGCACCACTTGGAACAGCGGGTGGCGGGCGGGCGAGCGTACGGGCTGGAGCCGCTCCACGACGCGGTCGAAGGGCACGTCCTGGTGGGCGTACGCGCCGAGGGCGGTGGTGCGCACGCGGGCCAGCAGTTCACCGAAGGCGGGGTCGCCGGAGGTGTCGGCGCGCAGCACGACGGGGTTGACGAAGAAGCCGACGAGGTCGTCGAGCGCCGGTGCGTCACGGCCGGCGGTCGGGCAGCCGATGGGGATGTCGGTGCCGGCGCCGAGCCGGGTGAGGAGCGCGGCGAACGCGGCCTGCAGCACCATGTGGACGGTGGCGCCGTGGGCGCGGGCGGTGGCGCCGAGCTTCTCGTGCAGTTCCGGGCCGACGTGGAACGGCACGGAGCCGCCGCGGTGCCGGGCGACGGGCGGGCGGGGCCGGTCGTAGGGCAGTTCGAGCTGGTCGGGCAGGCCGGCGAGGGCCTGGTGCCAGTAGTCGAGCTGGCGGCCGGCCAGGCTCGCGGGGTCGCTCTCGTCGCCGAGGAGTTCGCGCTGCCAGGCCGCGAAGTCGGCGTAATCGACGGGCAGGGGCGTGAACCGCGGTGCTGCGCCGTGGCTGCGGGCGTCGTAGGCGGTGGCCAGGTCGTCCAGGAACGGGCGCAGCGACCAGCCGTCGCCGGCGATGTGGTGCAGCAGGACGAGCAGGACGTGGGTCGCGTCGTCGAGGGTGAACAGGTGGGCGCGCAGCGGGATCTGACGGTCGAGGTCGAAGGGCTCGCGGGCGGCGGCCGTCAGGGCGGCCGGGAGCTCCTCCTCGGTGATCCGGCGTGCGCCGGCCCAGGTGCCGGCCACGTCGGAGGGCAGCAGGCGGGGGCTGGGCGCGCCGTGGTCGGCCGGGTACACGGTGCGCAGGATCGGGTGGCGCTCGGCGACGTCCTGGAGCGCGGAGAGCAGCGCGGGCTCGTCGAGCGGGCCGGTCAGGCGCAGGGCGACCGGCATGTTGTAGGTGGGTTCCGGGCCCTCGACCTCGCGCAGCACCCACATGCGGTGCTGGGCCGGGGACATGCCGCCGGCACCGGCGCCGGGACGCAGGGCCGGGCGGGTGCCGTCCGCGGTGCGGGCCCGGCGGGCCAGGCCGGCGGGCGTGGGCGCTTCGAAGAGGTCCTCGATGGTGAATTCGACGCCGAGTTCGGTGCGGGCGGCGGCGATCAGGCGGTTGGCGAGCACGGAGTGGCCGCCGAGGACGAAGAAGTCGTGGCCCGGCCGGACGTCCGGCACGCCCAGGATGCGGCCGAAGACGCCGCACAGCAGTTCTTCCAGCTCTCCGCCGCCGGACTCGCCGGTGCCGGGTGCCGCGGCGGCGGTGTCCGGTGCGGGCAGCGCCTTGCGGTCGAGCTTGCCGTTGGCGGTGAGCGGGATCGCGTCGAGAGCGGTGAAGGAGGCGGGGACGAGGTGGGCGGGGAGGGTGGCGGTCAGGTGCCTGCGCCATTCGGCCGGGTCGGGCGCGTGCCCGGCGGCGGGGACGGCGTAGGCGGCCAGGCGCCGGTCGCCCGGTGTGTCCTCGCGGACGGCGACGGCGGCCTGGGCGACGGACGGGTGTGCGGCCAGCGCGGCCTCGACTTCGCCGAGCTCGATGCGGAAGCCTCGGATCTTCACCTGGTGGTCGCTGCGGCCGATGTACTCCAGGCCGCCGTCGGGCAGGAGGCGTACGAGGTCGCCGGTGCGGTACATGCGGGTGCCGGTGGGGCCGAAGGGGTCGGCGACGAAGCGCTCGGCGGTGAGGGCGTGGCGGCCCAGGTAGCCGCGGGCGAGGCCCGCGCCGGCCACGTACAGCTCACCGACCACGCCGGGCGGTACGGGCCGCAGGGCGGTGTCGAGGACGTGGCCGCGCAGGTCGGCCAGCGGGGTGCCGATGGCGGAGGGGCCGTGCGGGGCGGTGTGCGAGCGGTCGAGCGCGACGTGGGTGACGTGCACGGTCGTCTCGGTGATGCCGTACATGTTGGACAGCAGCGGGCGCTCGTCGCCGTGCCGGGCGAACCAGTCGCGCAGCCGGGCGGGGTCCAGCGCCTCGCCGCCGAAGACGACGTGGCGCAGTGTGGCCGTCCGCGGCGCTTCGCCGTCCTGCCGCGCCTCCTCGTCCATCAGCTGGTAGAAGGCCGACGGGGTCTGGTTGAGGACGGTGACGCCGTGGCGGGCGATCAGGTCCAGGAAGGCGGCGGGCGAACGGCTGACGGTGTACGGGACGACGACGAGGCGGCCGCCGTGCAGCAGCGGTCCCCACAGCTCCCAGACGGAGAAGTCGAAGGCGTAGGAGTGGAAGAGCGTCCACACGTCGTCGGGGCCGAAGTGGAAGTGCCGCTGGGCCGCGGAGAACAGGCGCACCACGTTGCCGTGCGGGACGACGACGCCCTTGGGGCGGCCGGTGGAGCCGGAGGTGTAGATGACGTACGCGGGATGGGCCGGGTCCAGGGGCACGTCCGGGTCGGTGGCGGGCAGGGCCGGGTCGGACCAGGCGTCGGGGGTGAGGACGTCGCCGGCGGCGATGTCGGTGCCGGGGGCGGTGACGGTGACGAAGGGCCGGGCGTCGTCGAGCATGTAGGCGAGGCGCTCGGCCGGGTAGTCGGGGTCCAGCGGCAGATAGGCGGCGCCGGACTTGACGACGCCGAGGAGGGCGACAACGAGGTCGGCGGAGCGGGGCAGGGCGAGCGCGACGGTCTTCTCCGGTCCGGCTCCGCGCTCGATCAGCAGGTGGGCCAGCCGGTTGGCGCGGGCGTTGAGCTCCGCGTAGGTGAGGGACTCGTCCTCGTGTACGACGGCGACGGCGTCGGGCGTGCGGGCCGCCTGGGCGGCGAAGAGGGCGGGCAGGGTGGTGGCGGGGGCCGGCACGTCGTGTGCGACGGCGGGCCGCGGGTGTTCGCCGGCGGCGAGCATGTCGCAGCGGCCGGTGGGCAGGGTGCCGTCGGCGTCGGCGAAGGTCCGCAGCAGTGCGGTGAAGCGGGCGAGGTGGGCGGCCGTCTCGTCGTCGCCGTAGACGTCCGGGTTGGCTTCGAGGTCGATGCGCAGGCCGGCGCCGCCGGGCTGCTCGTACACGGAGAACTTCAGGTCGTCCACGGGGCCGGTGGACACCGGGTGCACCTGCGCGGTCAGGCCGTCGAAGTCCAGGCCGTGGTCGAACGGCATGATGTTGGCGACGGCCGAGTACAGCTTGTGGCCGTCGGCCAGCAGGCCGAGTTCGCGGCGGAGTTCGGTGTACGGGTAGGCCTGGTGGCGGGAGGTGTCGGCCACGGCGCGGCGCACGGTGACCAGGAGCTCGGTGAGGGTCAGGCCGGGCGCGGCGGCGATGCGCAGCGGCGGGACGTTGGCGAGCATGCACGGGGTGCGGCGGGCCGCGCTGCGGCGCGCGGTCATCGGCAGGCCGAGCAGGGCCTCGTCGGTGCCGGTGAGGCGCTGGGTGTAGAGGGCGACGGCGGCCAGGGCGGCGAGCGGCCAGCCGGTCTCGGCCGTGCTCGCGAGGCGGTCCAGGCCCTGGAGTACGGCCTCGGGCAGGAAGGCGGTGTGCCGCAGGCTGCCCGATCGCGGCGGCGCGGTGGTGGTGCCGAGGGCGGTGGGCTCGGGCCGGTCGGCCCAGCGGGCGAGCCAGTGGGCGCGGTCGACGGCGTAGGCGCGTGAGGCGCGGTAGGTGTCCTCGGCGCGCAGGACGGCGTCGAGTTCGCCTTCGGTGCTCTCCGCCGCCTCGCCGTTGTAGGCGCGGGCGACGCGCTGGGCGAGCAGCCGCAGGCCGTAGCCGTCGAGCAGCAGGTGGTGGACGTGCTGGAACCACAGGTGGTGGCCGGGACCGAGGGTGAGCAGTGCCTGGGTGAACAGCGGGCGGCCGGAGTCGACGGCGAGGGGAGTGGCGAGCACCTGGTGCATCCACGCCTCGGCGGCGGCGCGGGGGTCGGGTTCGGCGCTGAGGTCGACGCGGTGCAGGGTCCAGTCCAGCTCGGCGGCGGGGACGACGGTCTGCCGGACCTCGCCGTCGGGGAGGGTGTGGAAGGCGAGCCGGAGGGCCTCGGTGGCGGCCACGGTGGCGCGTATCGCGGCCTCCAGGCGGTCCACGTCGAGCGGGCCGCGCAGTTCGACGTGCTCGCCTGTGTTGTAGACCGGGCTGCGGACCTCTCTGGCCTGCGCGAACCACACCGCGAGCTGGGCCTGCGTGAGTGCCAGGGATGCTTCGTCAGCGACAGCCATCTCTTCCCTCTTCTGTCCGAGTCGACCGGGTACCGCCGTCCCGGCGGCCGGCGGCGGGTCTGTACCGGCTGCGGGCAGGACCCACGAGATTCGCAGGCATGTTCGTCCACCGTGTTGACAGGAGGCTGAGACGCAGCTGACACGTTGCCGGGCCGGCGTCAGCAGGGCCGGCGTCAGCAGGGCCGGCGCAGTCCGGTTTCGAAGGCGTAGACGACGGCGTGGACGCGATTGCGCAGCTTGAGCTTGTGCAGCAGGTTCTGCACATGGGACTTGACGGTGTGTTCGGAGACCAGCAGCTCGCGGGCGATCTCGGCGTTGGAGCTGCCGCGCGCGATCAGGTCGATCACCTCGCGCTCGCGGGCCGTCAGCTCCCGGGGATCGACGGCGGAGACCGAGCTGATGTCCTCCGCGTCCGACGCCGGTCCGCCGGTGGGGCGCGGTCGCACGCCGGGTATGTCGCGCAGCACCCGGTATCCGGCGGCGGCCATCCGCACCGCGGCGGCGAGGTCGGCGGGCGTCACACTGGTCGGCAGGTGGGCACTGAGTACGGTGTCCCGCGCGTCCGGCTCGTCCCGCGGCCCGGCTCCGCCGACCGCCACCAGCCGTACGCCGTCTCCCAGTTGCTCGGCCAGCAGGCCGATCTCGCGCGGGTCGGCCACTCCGTGCAGCACCACGACGTCGGGACCGGCGGTGCACAGCGTGGCCAGTGAGCGCGGCCCGGACTCGTCGTCGCCGACCACCGCGATGCCCGGCTGTCCGTCGAGCAGCATTCTCAGCCCGGAGCGGGCCAGGGCGTCGGGCCCGAGGAGGAAGACGCGGACGGCGTCGGAGGCACCGGCCTGCGCGCCGGCGTCGAAGAGCTCGTCGGCGTAGGGGTGGGACTCCGGGTAGGGGTAGGAGTCCGGGTAGGTGTAGGCGTCCGGGTAGGTCAGCGGCTGCCGGTGGGGCAGGGCGTCGGCCGGGAGGAGCTGCTCGGCTCCCGCGGCGCCGCCGAGGTGGCGGTGGGCATGGCCGCGCGGTGCGGCCACGGCGGCCGCACCGCCGCCGGTGAGCACGCGCAGGACCACACTTCCGCCGGTCGCAGGCCGGGCGTCTGCTCGCCGTTCCATCATTGGCCCCCCAGTGCTAGATGTGCGCATGTACCGGTCGGCCGGTGTGGTGGCGACAAGCGCGGGCGAGGCCTTCCGTCGGGCCATACGGTAACCACGGTCCGGTTTTCCGAGCAGGGCTCTCAAGTGGCTTTCAAGCGCCTCGCAATCGCCTCGCAATCGCCTCGACCGCGACTTCGCAAGAATTCTCCCGGCGGAATTCTTGACGCTCCTTCGGGCTGCTACCTTCCGCTTCATGACCAAGGAACTGCTGCGCCGCCTGGCGGCCGACGCCATGGAACTCGACATCAGCGAACTTCCTTCTGACGGAGAGGATTTGATCGACTACGGTCTGCATTCGGTGGCCATCATGCAGATCGTCACCCACCTCCGCCGACAGGGCATCGACGCCTCCTTTCCGGAACTCTTCGAGTCGCCCACCATCGACGGCTGGTGGGCCCTGCTGAAGAAATCGGAATAATAGATTCCGGCGCGTCCCGGCAACCGCCCACTTCGATACCGGGCGGCCCGCGTCCCAGCACCGCTCAAGAGCCATTCAAATCCCTCTCGGATCCGGCTCGCGACACTGCGGCACGGGTCGCCTCCACGACTATGGTTCGATTCGCCAGAACGAATGAGAATTCACCTCGTCTCACGTTTCCACATTTTCCTCAGCGGAACAGCCGACGGAGTCACCATGGAATTCGGAGTCAACTTCTTCCCGGTCGTGGACCCGGAACGGAAGTCCGCGAGCACGTATTACGACGAGAGCCTGCGGCTGGTCGAGCGCGCTGAGGAACTCGGCTACGAGCACGTACAGATCGTCGAGCACTACGGCTCTCCGTACGGCGGCTACAGCCCGGACCCGGCGACCTTCCTCGCCGCGGCCGCGGCCCGTACCAGCCGGATCCGGATCGCCACCGGCGCGGTCATCGCCGCCTTCACCCATCCCGTGAAGCTCGCCGCCACCCTGGCGCTGCTCGACAACCTCTCCCACGGCCGCCTCGACGTGGGCTTCGGACGGGCCTTCCTGCCGGACGAGTTCGAGGTCTTCGGCGTGGACATGGAGGAGAGCCGGGCCCGTTTCGACGACGGTGTCAACGGATGCATAGCGTTGTGGACCGAGGAGAACACGGTCTTCGACGGCGCCGTCCACCGCTTCGGCCCCTTCACCGGCTACCCGCGCCCCTACCAGCAGCCGCACCCACCCGTCTTCGTCGCCTCGGCCAGCAGCCCGCAGTCCTGCGCGGCGGCCGGCGAGGCGGGCCACCACCTCCAGGTGGTGCCGTCGGTGACGTCGCGCGAGGGACTGCAGGAGATGATCGAGGGCTACCGCCGGGCCCGCGCCGCCGCCGGGCACGACGGGCCGGGCCGGATCCAGGTGAAGTACACCTGCTACCTGTCCGAGGACCGCGACCGGACCCTCGCCGACGCCCGTGCCCAGGAGCACAACTACGTGTCCCGGATGGCCGATGCCGTCGCCGCCTGGGCCGACACCCGCAGCAGCCAGTACCCGGGCTACGAGGCCTTCGTGGAGAAGGCCCGCGCCTACGACTTCGACCGGGCGCTGGACGCCCGCAAGGTCCTGGCCGGCACCGTCGAGGACGTACGCGGCCAGCTCGCCGACGTCCGCGACTGGTACGGCTCCGACATCTGCGTGAGCCTCCAGTTCAACCCCGGCCACCTCCCGTACGAACACGCCGAGCGCGCCATGGAGTTGTTCGCGCTCGAGGTCGCGCCCGCCTTCCGCGGCACCGGGGACGAGCAGACGGCGGTGCCCGCGCAAGCCGCCGCGTGACACCGCAGGCCGTCGGGCCACCTCCGTACCAGCACGCAGGGACAGAAAACATGGCCAGCACACGTATCAGCAAGGACGCCGATGTGGCGGTCGTGGGGCTGGGCGCCTGGGGCGCCTGTGCCCTGTGGCAGCTCGCCCGGCACGGCGTCGACGTGATCGGCGTCGACCGCTACGGCATCGCCAACGTGCACGGATCCTCGCACGGCGAAAGCCGGATGTTCCGCACCGCCTGCCTGGAGCACCCCGGACTGGTCCCGCTCGCCCGGCGCTCCGGACAGCTGTGGGCCGAGCTGGAGGCCGAGACCGGCACCCGGCTGCTGAAGCGGACCGGAGCCATGCTGATCGGCCCGCGCGACGGCCGCACCGCCGGCGGCGCCCTCGCCGCGGCACGGGAGCACGGCCTGGAGACCGAACTGCTGGACGCGGACGCCATACGCCGGCGTGTCCCGGCCCACGCCGACCTGCCCGACGACCATGTGGCCGTCTTCGAGCGCGAGGGCGGACTGGCCCTGCCCGAGCAGACCATCCGGGCAGCCGTCGGCGCCGCCCGGTCCGCGGGCGCCGTGGTCCACGACCACACCCGGGTCACCGGCGTGGAACTGGTCGACGGCGGCGCGGTGGTGCACACGGCGCTGCGCCCGCTGCGCGTCGACCGGGTCGTGGTCGCCGCCGGGCCCTGGCTCGGCCAGCTGGTGCCCGAACTGCCGCTGGAGGTGGTACGGATGCCCACGACCTGGTTCACGCCGACGCGGCCCGACTCCCGCTTCACCCTCGACCGCCTGCCGGTGTTCATGCGCGAACTCGACGGCGGCGACGTCATCTGGGGCCACGGCCGGCTTGCGGGCCACGACGAACTCAAACTCGGCCTCGAGGACGGCGGCCGCCACTTCCGCGTGGTGGACCCCGAGACCATGGACCGCTCGGTCTCACCCGCCGACTGGTCCGTCCTCGCCGGCATCCTGCCCCGCGCGGTTCCCGGCGTCTCGGCGCTGCCCTCCCGCGTCACCGCCAACCTCTACGCACGCACGCCGGACGGCCAGTTCGTCCTCGGCACGCTGCGCCGCGACCCGCGGCTGGTGGTGGCGGGCGGATGCAACAGCCACGGCTTCAAACACGCCACCGGCATCGGCGAGGTCATCGCCGACCTCGTCCTCGGCAAGCCGGCCGCGTTTCCGCTCGGCTTCACCGACCCGAACCGCTTCCTGTGACGGCACGACGACCCACCGACGTCCGCAAGCCGGCCACCGTTGTGAGGAACGATGCACTTCCGCATTCTGGGCACCGTTGAAATCCACGACGAGTCCAGCGGCCGCCGGGTCAGCCCCACGGGCTCCAAACAGCGCGCCCTGCTGGGCGCGCTGGTGGTCGGGGCCGGACACGTCCTCTCCTCCCACCGACTCATCGACGAACTGTGGGGCGAACACCCGCCCGCCAACGCGGGCAACGCGCTCCAGGCCCACATCGCCCGGCTGCGCCGGCTCCTGGAGGAAGTGAGCCCCGGCGACCAGGCACGCGTCGCCACGCACTCCCTCGGCTACCTGCTGCGCACCGGCCCCGAACCCACCGACGCCGACGTCTTCCACCGCCTGTCGGCCCAGGGCCGCGCCGTGGTCACCAGCGATCCCGAACGCGCCGTCAGCGTGCTGCGCGACGCGCTCGCGCTGTGGCGCGGCCCGGCGCTGCACGGCAGCATCAGCGGCGACATCTGCATGGCCGAGGCCGCGCAGCTGGAGGAGAACCGGCTGGTCACGCTGGAAACCCTGTACGACGCGAGCCTGCGCGCCTCGTTGCACGAGGAGATCACCGGTGAACTGGAGGAGTTGACCACGGATCACCCTCTGCGCGAGCGCTTCTACGACCTCCTCATGGTCGCCCTCTACCGCTGCGGCCGCCAGGCCGAGGCGCTCGGCACCTACGAACGGGCCCGGATGCGCCTGGTCCACGAACTCGGCGTGGAACCGGGCCCGGCCCTGCGCAACCGCGTCCAGGAAATCCTCAGCCACGCCCCGGAACTCACCCCTCCCCCACCGCGCCCCCTCGCACCAGTGGTCGGCTCCATCGGAACCGCCCCACCGGCCGCCGCTCCCGAACGGCCCACCGCCGCCACGGTCCTCGGAATCGGCGACGAACTGGACCGCCTCCGACGGCGCCTGGAAGGCCTGGCCCGCGAACAACAGGCTCTCGCCCGCCGCTTCGAACAACTGTCCGCGGGCGCAACGGCAGCCACATCCTGATACGCCCAGCACCGCCCACTGACCTTCCCGCCCTCGCCCCTTCCACCCCGGCCCCGCCCGACGCCGACCCGTCGGACGGGCCCTCGGGCGCCGGCGCCGCCACGTCCCGGCCTCAGCACACCGCCGCGGTCGTCCGCTCCAAGGTCAACAACCGGCCCGCCGAGCGGCGCAGGCGGCGGTCGTGGGTGACGGTGAGGACTGGGCCCGGGAAGTCGTCCAGGGCACTTTGCAGGTCCTCGATGAGGGACAGGCTGAGGTGGTTGGTGGGCTCGTCTAGGAGGAGGACGTGTGGGCGCAGGGCCACCAGGCGGGCCAGGTCGAGGCGGCGGCGTTGACCCACGCTGAGCGAGGCGACGGGAACGTGCAGGTCGGCGGGGCGGAAGAGGCCGAGGTCGAGGAGTTGTTCGGCGGCCTCGGCCTCGTCGGCGGCTGTGGCGCGGGCGTAGGTGGGCAGCAGACGGCCGGCGCCGGAGCCGAAGCAGCTCTCCTGTGGCAGGTAGCCGATGCGCAGGTGCGGCCGGACGGCCACGCTGCCGTGTTCGGGCTCGAGTTCGCCGGCGAGCACCCGCAGCAGGGTTGACTTGCCGGCGCCGTTGGGGCCGGCCACCACGACACGGTCGGTGCCTTCGAGGCAGAGGTCCGGAAGGCGCAGGCCGCCGCGCGTGCGTACGCCGTGGACCGCGAGCAGCGGTCCGGATCCGGCCGGTCCGGCGGCGTCGTCGGCCGCCGCCTGCCCGGTCAGGCCGACGGCCGAGAACCGCAGCGGCGCCGGCGGCCTCGGCACCTCCTGGAGTTCCAGCCGTCTGATCTCCTCCTTGGCGGCCCTGGCGTGCCGGGCCACCGCCGCCTGCGCTCCGGCGCCGCGCAGGTCGTAGTTCATCTTGGCGTTGTCGCGCGGCGGCCGGTAGTGGCCGGCGGCCCGGTCGGAACGGCTCAGCCGCAGCCTGGCCCGGTCCATGGCCTCGGTCCACATCTGGTGGTCGGCCTCCCAGCGGCGGCGGGCGGCCGCCTGCTCGGCGGCGTACTCGCGGTAGGTCCCGCCGAAGCGGACGACCGTGCCGCGCGGGCCGTCGAGGTCGAGCAGTCCGGTGACCGCGCCGTCGAGCAGGTCCCGGTCGTGGGAGGCGATCAGGCACGGGCCCCGGTACTCCCGCAGCCAGCCGGCGAGCCAGGTGACGGCCTCGTCGTCGAGGTGGTTGGTGGGCTCGTCGAGCAGCAGCGCGGGCGGGGCCTCGATCACCAGCAGGGCCAGGCCGAGACGGGCCCGTTCGCCGCCGGAGAGCTCTGCGACCGACCGGTCGTGCGGCAGCCGGTGCAGGCCGAGAGCCTGGAATACCTCGGCGGCACGGGCGTCGAAGCGCCAGCCGTCGCGGGCCTCGAACTCCTCCTGCGCCGCCGCGTATTCCTCGAGGAGGCCGGCCAGCTCGTCCTGGCCGGCCGTGCCCATCAGGCCCTCGATCCGGCGCATCCGCTCGCCGAGGCGGTCCAGTTCCCGGCGGGCCGTGGCCAGGCAGCGGGCCACGGTCCACGCGGCAGGCAGCTCGACCTCCTGCGGCAGATATCCGGGAGCGCCTCCGACGGTGGCGCGGACCCGGCCGCCGTCCGGTGTGTCCACGCCGGCCAGCACTCTGAGCAGAGTGGACTTGCCGACGCCGTTCTCGCCGATCAAGCCGAGCCGGTCACCCGCCGAGACCGTCAGCGAGACGCCGTTGAGGACGGCGCGCTCGCCGCGCATCCGGACCACCTCCTCGGCGGCCAGGTGCTGCTTGGTGTTCACCACCGCCTGCGCGGTGTCCGTCATGGTGCGCTCCAAAGGTGCGTCGCGCGCGTCCGGTCCCAGGTCGTCGTCGCCGGCGGCGCATGGCCGCGGGCCGGCCTCGTACGCGTCATCGCGGCACCGCCGAGCCGGACAGGGCCGGCATGGCGGCGCGGATGTCGGCGGTGATCTGCCGTGTCAACTCCTCGGGGCGGCTGCGGAAGTAGAAGTGGTCGCCGGAGTACAGGTGCAGTCCCTGGAACCGCTCGGCATGCGCGGACCAGGCGGCGAGCCGCTCCCGGGAGACGACGATGTCCTGTGTTCCGCCGAAGACGGACAGCGGTACCCGCAGCGGCGCGGTGCCGGGCCGCGGCCGCCAGGTCTCCACCAGCCGCAGATCGCCGCGGATGACGGGTTCGAAGGTCTGCCAGAGTTCGTCGTCGCCCAGGACCTCGGGCGGAGTGCCGCCCATGGCCCCGACCGCGCGGCGGAGCTCGGCATCGGGCAGGAGGTGACGGTTGAGCGGCTCGCCCTGCGGGGCCGGCGCGCCGCGCGCCGACAGGCCCAACCAGACCGGCTGCGGCAGGCCCTCGGCGGCGAGGCGGTTGGTCAGCTCGTAGGCGACGAGTCCGCCCATGCTGTGGCCGAAGAACGCGAACGGGCGGTCCATGGCCAGCACGATCTCGTCGTGGAAGAAGTCGACCAACTGCTCGGCGGAGGTGCGGGCCGGAAGGTCGGTGAGCCGTCCGCGGCCCGGTGCGTCGAGCATCCGGACCTCCCAGTCGGCCGGAAACCGCCTCGCCCAGTCGCGGTAGACGAGGTGGGAGCCGCCGGCGTGGTGGAAGAGGAACAGGCGCAGCGCGGCGCCGGGCACCGGCCGTGGGCAGAATGCGGCGGCGGGTGCGGCAGCGGACGGCCGGTGGGTGGTCGAGAGGGTGTTGATCATCGCTTCTCCTGGTGGGCGCGGGGTCTCAGGCGGCGGCGAGCTGCCGCGGCGCGCGGGTGCCGGCCGGCCTGGCGTCCCTGCGGATCTGGCGGACCATGCTGGTCAGGACGGTGCTCTGGCCGATCTCCACGAACTGCGGGTCCGGCAGGGCGAGCAGGGACTCCACGGTTTCCCGCCAGCGCACCGGATGGTCGATCTGTTCCAGCATCAGATCGGCGGCGGTCTCGGCGGTGTAGGGCTCGGCCGTGCAGTTGGCGATCACGGTCACCGTGGGTGCGGCGAGGCGGGCCGAGCGGATCACGGGGGCCAGGGCGGCGGCGGCCGGGGCCATGTAGCGGGAGTGGAAGGGCCCGCTGACGGCCAGCCGGCGCACCATGCGGGCTCCGGCGTCCTCCAGGATCTGGCCCGCCTCCTCCAGGTCCTCGACCGGACCGGCGAGGACCGTCTGGCTGGAGCTGTTGAGGTTCGCCAGGTCCAGGGCCGCGAATCCGGCGCGCAGCAGCAGGAAGCGCAGCTTGGTCTCGGACAGGCCGACCACCGCGCTCATGCCGCCGCCGGTGACGTCCGCCATGGCCCGGGCGCGGGCCGCCACCAGTCGCAGGCCGTCGGCGAAGCCGAACACTCCGGCGGCCTCCAGCGCGTTGTACTCGCCGAGGCTGTGCCCGATGACCACGTCGGGACGGTCGCCGTCCTCGACGGCGGCGCGGTGGGCCAGGGCGTTGACGACGTACATCGCGGGCTGGGTGTAACGGGTCTGGCCCAGCTGTCCGTCGGGGTCCTCCAGGCACAGGGTGCGCAGGCTGTATCCGAGGAGCTCGCCGGCCTCCGCCTCCAGGTGCGGGAAGCGGTCGAACAGCTCCCGGCCCATCCCGACGCGCTGTGCCCCCTGGCCTGGGAACATGAAGATCCGGGTCATGCTGATCAACTGCCTTCGTTCGGTGGTGACGTCACCGGGTTGCCGGGACGGGGAACGCCTCGACGGCGAGAGCGCCGAGGTCGGGAGCGGTGAAGAGGGTTTCCAGGGACAGCTCGCGGCCTCCTTCGGCGGTCACCCGGGCCGCGATCCGTATCAGTTGGCGGCTGGTGGCGCCCATCGCGAACAGGTCGTCGGCGGGCGTGATCCGCTCGGCGGGCCGTCCCGTCTCCTCGGCCGTGATGCGGGCCAGCCGGTCGAAGGGCGTGGGCTGTGTGCTCCGCGGCGCCGCGGGCTCGTCGAGGACGGTGCCGGGCTCCTGCGCGCCGGACGCGGGTGCCGGCACCGGCAGCGGCAGGTGCCGAACGTCCAGCGGTACGGCGGGCAGGGCGGCCCGGCGTGGGTTTCCGGGCACCGCCGGCCACTGCGGCTCCGCTCCGGCGAGCCATGCGTCCAGGGCCGTGCGCTCGCCGTCGGTGGCGGGCGACCACTCCTCGGCGATGCCCGGGCCCTGGTGGCGGATCCGCTGGGCGAGGGCGCGCAGCGCGTCCGCGGACCGGCCGCGGTCGGCGACCACCGCGGCGCGGGCGGCGCGCGCGGTACGGCCCTCGCGCAGGCTGCGGGCGACGGCCGGCAGGGTGAGGTGCGGGGCGCGGTCGAGGGCCTGGGCGAGGGAGTCGGCGAGGCGGGCGAGGTTGTCGGCGTTGTCCGCGGACAGCGGCAGTACGTACGCGGTGTCGGACGCGGTGTCGGACGCGGTGGTGTCGTCGGTGGCCGCGGTCCGCGGCGGCTCCTCGACGACCAGGCTGCCGTACGAGCCGCCGCCGGCGAAGCCGTTCACCAGTGCCCGACGGACGGCGCCGTCCTCGGTGCGCCAGCGCGTGCCTTCCGGAGAGACGGCGAGCACCGCGCCGGTCCGGCCGTTCAGGGCCGGGTTGGGAGCCGAGGTGAGCCGGGTCGGGTAGAGCTCTTCGCGCCGGAACTGCAGGATGAGCTTGCCGAGTTGGGCGAAGACGGACGCGGCCTCCAGGTGCCCGGTGTTCGGCTTGACCGATCCCACGGGCACGGGCCGCTGCTCCTGGCCGGTGAACAGGCGGTCCACCGCGCCGAATTCGAGCACGTCGGCGAGGGCCGCTCCGGCGGCGGCCGCCTCGACGTAGCCGATGTCGCCGGGCGTGAGGGAGGCGTCGGCCAGGGCGGCGCGCATGACCTCTTCCTGCCGCTTGGGGTCCGGAATGCCGAACTGACGGGTCGTGCCCGAGTGCACGAGGGCGCCGCCGCGCAGCACTGCGTGGATCGGGTCGCCGTCGGCCAGCGCCCGGTCCAGCGGCTTGAGCAGGACGGCGCCGACGCCCTCGCCGACGATCCAGCCGCTGGCGCGGTCGGTCATCGCGCAGGAGTCGGGCTGTTCGGCGACGAGGCCCATGTCGGAGAGCACGTCGAGGTGATCGGGGTGGAGGACGAGGTTGCTGCCGGCCGCGAGGGCCGCCTCGCACCGGCCGTCGGCCACGGCCCGGTAGGCCGCCTCGACGGCCGCGAGCCCGGAGACACAGCCGGTGTCGAGGACCAGGCTCGGCCCGGTCAGGCCGAAGGCGTGCGAGGTGCGGTGGGCCAGGCCGCCGCGGGTGGCGTGGGTGCCGGGCCGGCCGTCGGCCCGGGCGGTGACGCCGTACAGCGCGTGGTCCTGCCACATCGAGCCGACGAACACGCCGACCGAGCCGGCCTCGGACAGCTGCCGTGGAGTGACGGAGGCGTTCTCGAAGCAGTGGCGGGCGACGGAGAGCAGCAGCCGCTCCTGCGGGTCGACGGCGGCCGCCTCCTCGTCGCCGAGGCCGAACTCCTCGGCCTCCACGGCCGTCACGTCGGCGAGGTAGCCGCCGACGCGGGCACCGGCACGGCCGGCCCGGGAGGCGAGGGGGGCCCAGCGCTCGGACGGTACGGGCCCGGTGGCCGAACGGCCGTCCGCCAGCAGCGCGTCCAGCTCGTCGAGGGTGTCGGCACCGGGCAGCCGGGCGGCGAAGCCGATCACCGCGACGGCGCGGTCGGCCTTGGCTGCCTTTGCTGCCTTGGCAGCCGCCGCGGCCGGGGCCGGGGCGCCTGCCGTTCGCTGCTCCTGCGCGACGAGCCCGGCGCGGCGCTCGCGCGCTTCGCCGGTCAGCTGCCCGCCCCACAGCGAGAGCAGCAGCTCCTGGTCGTCGTCGAGGCCGAAGTGGCCGCGGACGGCGTCGAAGTTCATCTCGCCCACCGCGCACATGCCCAGACCGCGCTGCGGTGCGGCGGTCAGCAGCAGCTGCGCGATGTGGCCGGCCTCGATCGTGGAGAAGCGGGCGGCGTTCGCCTGGCCGTAGGCCGGGGCGATGGCGGCCGGTGTGGAGACCAGGAAGAGGCCGAAGGAGGCGGCCTCGACCAGGGCCCGGTTGTGGAAGACGTGGACGTCGGTGCCCATGCGGGCCGCGGGGTCGACGGCGACCAGGGTGCGCTCGCCGGGGTGCAGGTAGTGCAGGCCGCCGTCGATTCCGGCGACCGCGCCGGGGCTGACGTAGAGGTAGACCTGCACCGGGTAGAAGCCGCCGGCGGACGGGTAGCGGTGCTTACCGCGGCCGTCCAGCTCGCCGCGGGCCAGGGTGGCCAGGAGGTCGAGCAGGTCCTCGGCGGGCAGCGGGCCGTCGGCGAAGTCACGGAAGGACGAGGCGTCGTACAGGGCCCGCTGGTGCTCCGGGCCCTCCTGCGGGAGCGGCAGGCGCACGAGCTCGGCGGGCAGCCGCCGCTCGGCGATCCTGGCCTCCTTGAACGCGGCCTTGGCCGCCGGGTCGAAGGCGATCCGCACGTCGGCGGCGCGGGCCGGCGCGGCGGCGGGCCGCGCGGCCGGTGCGGCGGCGGGAGCCACTGCGGCGGCGATGGCGCGGGCGGTCGGCGCCTGGATCAGCACGTCCACCGGGACGTCGGCGCCGAACCTCTCGCCGACCAGCTGAGCCAGCCGGATCATGGTGAAGGAGGTCGCACCCAGGTCGAACAGGTCGGCATCCGCGTCCACTTCGGCCACGCCCATCAGCTCGGCGGCCATGGCGGCGACGGCGGCCGGATCCGCCGCGGCGGACGCGGGAGCGGCCGGAGCCGCGGCGGCGGCAGGAGTGGACGCGGCGGCGGGTGCCGGCTGTGCGGTGGTGGTCCGGCCGGCCACGGCCGCGTACAGGCCGGCCGCCGTCGGCGTGTTGATGAGCGCGTCCACCGGCAGGGCCACGCCGGTGAGACGCTCGATCTCCTGGGCCAGCCGGATCATCGTGAAGGACGTGGCGCCCAGGTCGAACAGGTCGGCCTCCGGGGCCACTTCGGCCACGCCCAGGCAGGCGGCGACGGCGGCCCGTACCTCCTCGAAGTCCGCTGCCCGTGCCTGCGGTGCGCTGTGCTGGTTCTGCATGATCTCCTTCTCGGACGCCGGGGCCTCGGTGAAGAGAGCGCCGGCCGCGGGGCGGTCGAGCTTGCCGTTGGCGGTCAGCGGGAGCCGGCCGACGAACCGGAATCCGCTCGGCACCAGGTAGGCGGGCAGCGTCTCGGACAGGGCCGTGCGGATGGCGGACGGGGCGGGCGCGTCGCCGTCCGGGACGCAGACGGCCGCGAGGATCTGCTCGCCGCTCGCCTCGTCGGTCAGCGGCAGTACGCGCGCCTCGGCGATGCCGGGGACGCCGGTGAGCGCCGCCTCGATCTCCTCCGGCTCGATGCGCAGGCCGCGCAGCTTGAACTGGCTGTCGATACGGCCGAGATAGCGGATCTCGCCGTCGGCGCCGAGCTGTCCCAGGTCGCCGGTGCGGTACAGGCGCGGCGAGGGATCCTCGGGGAACGGTGAGGCGACGAAGCGCTCGGCGGTCAGCTCGGGACGCTCGTGGTAGCCGAGGGCCACGCCGCGGCCGCCGATGACGATCTCTCCGGGCGTGCCGTCGGGCACCGGGCGCAGCTCCTCGTCCACCAGGTGGATCGTGGTGTGCGAGATCGGGCGCCCGATGGGCACGGTGGGCTCGCTCCAGTCGGCGCGGCAGGCCCAGTGCGTGACGTCGATCGCGGCTTCGGTGGGCCCGTAGAGGTTGTGCAGTTCGCAGCCGCCGGGCAGCACCTCGAAGAAGTGCCGCATGGTCGCGACGGGCAGGGCCTCGCCGCTGGCGAAGACGTAGCGCAGGTCCGTGCAGCCGGCCGCCTGCGGGTGGCGCAGGAACATGCCGAGCACGGACGGGACGAAGTGGGTGACGGTCACCTTCTCGTCGCGGAAGAGCCGGGCCAGGTAGCCGGGGTCGACGTGGCCGCCGGGCCGGGCGACGACGATCGAGGCGCCGGCCAGCAGCGGCCAGAAGAACTCCCAGGCCGAGACGTCGAAGCCGTACGGGGTCTTCTGCGCGACACGGTCGGCGGGGCCGAGCGGGAAACGGTCCTGCATCCACAGCACGCGGTTGACGAAGCCCTGGTGGGTGTTGCGGCAGCCCTTGGGCTTGCCGGTGGTACCCGAGGTGTAGATGGTGTAGACGGGATCCTCGGGGCCGAGGACGACCTCGGGCGCGGTCTCGGGACATGCGGCGAGCAGTTCGCGGTCCGCGGCGCGGTCCTGGCACAGCACCGGCACGCCGGTGGAACCGGCCACCTCGGCCCGCGCGGCGTCGGCGACGACCACACGCGCACCGCTGTCCTCCAGCAGGTAGCGCACGCGCTCCGGCGGGTTGGCCGGGTCCACCGGGACGTACACGGCGCCCGCGCGCACGATACCGACGAGCGCGGCCACCAGGTCGTCCGAGCGGTCCATGTGTACGGCGACGTGGTCGCCGGGGCGGACGCCGAGGTCGGCCAGCCGGTGGGCGAGCCGGGCGGTGCGCGCGTCGAGCTCGCGGTAGCCGACGGTGCGTCCGTTCCAGCGGACGGCCGTGCGGTCGGCGTTGCGCCGCAGGCTCTCGCCGATCAGCTCCGCCATGCTCCGCGACCGGTCGTCGTCGGCGGCGGGCAGGGCGTCCGCGGACTGCGCCGGTGCCGGCTCCGACACCGACTCCGACACCGAATCCGGCTCCGGCTCCGACTCCGACTCCGCGACGAAAGACCGTACGCGCTGCGCGTAGCCGTCGAACATGGCGTCGAGCCGGACGGTCTCCAGGCTGCCTTCGGCGGCGTCCCACTGGCCGATCAGCTCGTCGCCGACGAGCAGCGGTACGTGGTCCAGCGCGACCTGCGCGGTCTGCGACTGGCTGGAGCGCAGGCTCACGCCCTTCGGGTGCAGGCGCGGGTCGATCTCGGGCACCCGGGTGAAGACCACCGGCAGGCGCAGACTGCCGCCGGAGCGGAAGACGCGGGTACGCAGTTCGGCCAGGCCCGGCCGGATCTCGCCGCGTTCGAGGTCGGCGCGGCAGCGGGCCCACAGTTCCCGGGCGCGCGCGGCGAAGTCCTCGGGCAGGGTGTCGTCGACGACGACCCAGGCGAGCTGGGTGAAGTCGGCGACCATGCCGTCGGCGTGGCCGATGCCGGCCGGACGGTCCCAGGAGACGACGGTGACGGTGAAGGCCTCGTCGCCGAAGGCCCGGCGCAGTTCGTCGGTGTAGGCGGTGAGCAGCACCATGTCGGCGGGAACGCCGATGGCCGCGGCGGCGGCGGTCAGCGACTGCCAGGAGCCCAGCGGGGTCCTGCGGTGCAGGCGCCGCGCGTCCTGGGCGGGCTCGGGCAGCGGCGGGCCGCCGGGCAGTACGGCGAACTTCTCCCGCCAGGCCTGCCGGGCCGCCTCCGCCTGCTCGCCGGCGGTCTTGCCGGCGAGGGAATGGAGGTGGGGGCGCGGGTCGGCGGGCGTGTCGAGGACCGTCTCGTCGCCGTCGTGCAGGGCGAAGAGCTGGCCGAAGAGGAGGGCGAAGCTGCGGGCGTCGGCGAGCAGGGCGTCCAGGACGACGTGCAGGACGACGGTGCCGTCGGGCAGGGTGCTCGCTTCGAGCGCGTACATCGGCCGGGTGCCGAGCGGGAAGGTGCCTTCGCGCAGCCGCGCGGCGACCTCGGCGAGCGCCCGGTCGACGGCTTCACCGGCACTCAGGCCGGTCAGGTCGTGCCGGGCGATGCGGTAGCCGTGGCCGGCGGCGTCCGCCGGGAGCGGGGCGATCTCCAGTGTTCCGTCCTGGTGAACGGCCGCGCGCAGCATGGGGTGGTGGGCGACGAGCCGGTTCCAGGCGGCCTCCAGCGCGTCCACGTCGTGGTGCTCCAGCAGGAACTCCTGGTAGACGCGGGTCTCCGCGCCACCGCCGAGCTGTCCGAGCCGGCCGACGAGGTAGGCCGACTGGACCTCGGTGAGCGGGTAGCGCTCGGGAAGGCCGGCGGCCTGCGGCTGGATGGCGGGTGACTGCCGCTGGATGGCGGGTGCCTGCCAGGCCGTCGTGTCGTCGGCGACGCGGCGCAGCAGGTTCTCCAGGCGGCCGAAGGCGGAGCGCACCGCGGCCTCGTCGAGCTCCCGGCCCGAGCAGTCCCAGGAGACGTGCAGCGCGCCGTCGCGTTCCTGGACGCACATCTCCAGTGCCACGCCGGGCGTGTGGGTGGCGGAGGCGGCGATGTCGACCAGGGCCGCCCAGTTGCCGGGGTCGGCGTCGCGCTGGTCGGCGATGCTGCCGAGCAGGCTGGTGAAGACGAGCGGTACGGCGGCGCCGCGCCGTCCGGGCGTGGTGCGCGCGTGCTCGCGCAGCGCGCGCACGCCGCTGACCTCGCCGTGCTCCAGGTCCTGCCAGAGCTGGCCGCGGACCTCGTCGAGGAGTTCGCCGAGGGTGCCGGCGGGTGCCGGGGCGACGAAGACGGAGGTGGACAGGAACGGTCCGACCAGGCGCGGCACGTCGGGGTGGACCGGGCGGCGGTTGTAGGTGGTGAGGATCACCGGGAGCGGTGCGGCAGTCGTGGCCTCGGCCTGTACGGCGGCGGTCGTCAGGGCGAGCAGCAGGGCGGAGGGCGTGGCGCCCGCCTTCTTGGCCGCGTCCTTGGCGCGGCTCCACGCGTCCTGCTCCAGGCTCAGCACAAGCCTGCGGTGCGCACCGGTGGCCTCGTCGGCGGCGGTGCCTTCGGCGTGCAGCGGAGTGGGCCGTGCGAAGTCCACGGGAGCGAGCTTGTCGCGCCAGTGGGCCAGGGAGGCTTCGGAGGGAGCGCGGCCGGTGGTCGCCAGGGCGTAGTCGCGGAAGGTGATGGCGGGCGGCGCCGGGTGGCGGCCGGTGGCGTAGCGGGCGTACCAGTCCTGGAGGAGCAGCGAGACGCTCGGGCCGTCGGCGATGAGTTCGTCGACGGTGAGGAGCACGCGGGTGCGGCCGCCGGGCAGGGTGGCGGCGCGCACGGCGAACAGCGGCCAGCTGTGCGGGTCGATGCCGGCCGCGGCCTCCTCGCGGAGGGCTTCGAGGGCGGATTGCCGGGCCTGCGTGGTGGCCGTGGTGAGGTCGGTGACGGGAATCCGGTAGGCGGGCACGCTCTCGCGAACGGTCTGCCGGGCGTCGGGAAGCAGGTGGGCCCGCAGCATGCCGGTGTCGGCGACGAGCCGGTTCCAGCTCTCCTCCAGACGGGCCGTGTCCAGCGGGCCGGTCTCGAACTCCAGGTGGATCCGGGTGCCGCCGGTGCCGCCCTGGGCGGTGCGGCCGACGTAGAAGGACTCCTGGACCTCGGTGAGGGCGAAGGGCCGGTACTGCTCGGCGGGGTCGGTCTGGGACATGGCGTGGTTCCTCATCCCTCGGGTCAGGCCTGTGCGGGGGCGGTCAGGTGGGCGACGAGTTCGGTGATGCTCGACTCGCTGAGCAGTTGGAGCGGCAGCGTGCGGCCGTACCGCTCGGTGAGCTCGAAGCGGAGGTTCATCACGTTGATGGAGTCGATGCCCAGGTCGAGGAGGCTGCGGTCGGTGGGCGCGGGGCCGTCGGCTCCGGGGACGAGCATGCCGACGAGTTGGGCGATGTCCGCGGTGAGCGGGTCGGGGGCGGGGTCGGTTTCCGGCGTGGTCGCGAGGTCGGAGTCGGGGTCGGCTTCCGGCGCGGTCGCGGGCTCGGTCTCGGGCCCGGACTCCGGCGCGGTCGCGGGCTCGGTCACGGACCCGGACTCCGGTGCGGATTCCGACCCGGTCACGGACCCGGACTCCGACCTGGTCACGGCCCCGGACTCCGGCCCGGTCTCCGACACGGTCACGGACCCGGACTCCGACCCGGTCACGGACCCGGACCCGGACTCTCGTGCGGCCTCCCGCTCGGGGACCGCGGGTGCCTCGGGCTTGGGCTGGGCGGCGGCGCGTTGGGCGATGTCCTGGGCGACCGGGTCGGCGGCGGGTCGGGGCTCGGGCCCGGCCTCCGGCTCGCGGAACGCGAGTGCCTCGGGCGCGGGCCGGGTGACGGCGCCGTCGATGGCAACGGCGGCGGGTACGAGGTTCGTTCCGGCGTCGTCCCGGGGGCCGTCGAGCCAGAGGCTGCGGCGCAGGAAGGCGGACGGTGGCAGGGAGGCGAGCGGGGCGGCGGGAGCCGTGGCGTCGAGCGAGCTCCAGTCCACGTCGAGTCCGGCCAGCCACAGGTCCGCGAGTTGCCGCAGGCGGCCGTTGCGCCACAGCTCGGCGACGAAGGCACCGGTCTCCGGCGCCTCGCCGAGCCGCTGCCGGGTGCCGCGGCCGTCGCGCAGGTCGGCGGCGCGGACGGGCCCGTCCGGGTTGTCCGCGAAGTCGGCGAGCGTCGCGGCCAGTTCGGCGGTGTCCTGGGCGACCACGGCCAGCCTGCAGTCCATGGCCGCCCGGCCGGTGCGCAGGGCGCGGGCCACGGCGGCCAGGTCGCCGGTGGCCTCGGTGCCGCGCAGCCAGGATGCGAGGCGGCCGGCCGTGGCGGTCAGGTGCTGCGGGGTCGGGGCGGAGACCACCACGAGCTGCGGGCCCGGCCGCGGCTCGGTGGCCGGACGGCCGTACCGCTCGGGCACGAACTCCTCGACGATCACATGGGCGTTGACGCCGCCGGCGCCGAAGGAGCTGATGCCCGCGCGGCGCGGCAGTGGCGTGCCGTCGGCGTCGGTCAGCCGCTGCCAGGGCTGTTCGGTGTGCTGGAGGGTGAAGCGGGTGTCCTCCAGCCGGAGGTTGGGGTTGACCGGGTCGGCGTGCAGGGTCGGGGCCAGCCGGCCGTGGCGCAGCTGGAGTACGACCTTGGTGAGGGCGGCGATGCCCGCGGCGGACTCGCCATGGCCCACGGCGGACTTCACGGAGCCGAGAGAGCAGGGAGCCTCGCCGCGGCCGTAGGCGGCCGTCAGGGCGGCCACCTCCACCGGGTCGCCGAGCTCGGTCCCGGTGCCGTGTGCCTCGATGACGTTGACGGTGGCCGGGTCGGTGGCGGAGCGGCGCAGGGCTTCGCGCAGGACGCGGGCCTGGGCGGTGGGGCTGGGTGCGGTGAAGCCGTTCGTACGGCCGCTGTGGGCGACGAAGCTGCCGCGGATCACGGCGTGTACGGCGTCTCCGTCGGCCAGTGCGCGCGCCAGCGGCTTGATCAGGACCGCGCCGGCGCCTTCGCCGGGTCCGAAGCCGGCACCGCCGGCGCCGAAGCTGCGGCACCGTCCGTCCTCGGCGAGGAATCCGGACTGGCGCAGCATCCTGAACCGCGACGGGTGGACGTAGAGGTTGACTCCGCCGACCAGCGCCGCCGCGCACTCGCCGCGCCGCATCGCGTCCAGCGCCAGGTGCAGGGCGACGAGTGAGGAGGAACAGGCCGTGTCGACGGGCTGGCTGGGGCCGCGCAGGTCGAGCAGGTAGGAGAGCCGGTTGGCCAGGCTCCAGTAGTGCCCGGCGGGCATGTCCCGGTGACCGCTCGCCCACCGCTCGGCGCCCAGCAGCTTGTAGTCGCTGGAGGTGATGCCCGCGAACACGCCGACACTGCGTCGTTCGCCGTCCGCAGCGACCAGGCCGTCCAGACGGCTGCCGGTGTAGCCGGCGTCCTCCAACGCCTCCCACGCAACCTCGAGGAACAGCCGCTCCTGCGGGTCGAGCATGGCGCTCTCATGGGCCGACAGCCCGAAGAAGGCAGGATCGAAGCCGTCGATGCCATCGAGGAAGTGGCCCTGCGCCCGCACACCACCGGCATCGCTCCAGCGGTCGGCGGGCAACGCCGTAACGGTGTCCTTGCCGTTGACCAGGTTCCGCCAGAAGGCGTCGAGGTCGGGCGCCTGCGGATAGCGACCGCTCAGGCCGGTGATGGCGTAGAGGTCTTCGGTGGCGGTGGCCGTGGCCGTGGCCGTGGTGGGAGGGGTCGGGGCGGCCACGGTCGGGGCCGCGGCGGGCTGCGGGGCGGCCTCGGGCATCGCGACCACGAGCCGCAGGGCCTGTACGGGCTGCGGACGGGGCGTCGGCTGCGGGAGGGTGGTGATCAGGTGGTCGACGAGTTCGTCCACGTCGCGCAGGCCGAAGAGCATGTCGGGGCCGACCGGCGCGATGTCGGTGGTCAGCCGCGACGCCACGGTGCGGATCATGACCGAGTCCAGGCCCAGCGACTCCAGCGAGGTGCGCGGGGCGATGCTGCCGGGCGGACGGCCGAGGGTCTCGGCGACGGACCGGCACACCGCTTCGGTGACGGCCGCGCGGTGCGCGGCGTCGGAGGCGACCTGCTCCTGCGGTACGGCGGAGGCCGAGGCGACGGCAGGCGAGCCGGCGGGGGCCGAGGCGGCTGCGGTCGTAGCCGTCGTGGAGATCTCCGGGGCAGCCGCCGGCATCGGCGTCAGGTTCAATCCCGTCAAGTGGCGCTGCCAGATCTCCGCGTCGCCGTGGAAGAGGGACACCACGTTCGGGCCGGCGCCGGCCAGGAGGTGGTCCAGGGCCGCGAGGGCGGTGCCGGCGGGCAGCGGGCGCATGCCCGTGTGTTCCTCGACCACGCGGAGGACGTGGTCGGGGATGGTCATCCCGGGGACGTCCCACAGCGGCCACTGCACCGAGAGGGTGCGCCCCTGCCGCTCGCCGCGCGCCACGCGCTCGGCCCGCCGGACGGCGAAGCCGTCGAGGCAGCCGTTGGCGAAGGCGTAGTCGGACTGGCCCAGGTTGCCGGTCACCGCGGCGACCGAGGAGAACAACACGAAGGCGTCCAGGGGCAGTTGCGCGGTCGCCTCGTCGAGGGCCGCGGTGCCGTCCGTCTTGGGTGCCAGGACGTCGGCGATGTCCTGCGGGCTCTTGCGCACCAGGTAGCCGTCGCGCACGACGCCCGCCGCGTGGAAGACGGAGTGCAGCGCGCCCTCGCGGTCCAGGATTCCGCGGACCAGCGCGGCCGCGGCCCGCGGATCGGTGACGTCGGCCTGGACGTAGCGCAGGCGGTCGTGCTCGGCCACCGCCTGCCGGGCGGTGGCGTCGAGCCGCTCCCAGGAGGTGCGGCCGCAGAGCACGGCGCGGGTGCCGGGCCGCCGGGCCAGGTGGCGGGCGAGGGTCAGGCCTACGCCGCCCAGGCCGCCGGTGACCAGGTGGACGCCGTCGACACGCGCCTCGGCGCCGGCGCCGTCGGTGGGCAGGCCGAGCGGGGCCCAGACGCGGCGGCTGCGGCGTCCGTTGCGGATGTCGCACAGGTGGCCGAACTCGGCGTCCGGTGCGCTCAGTTCGGCGAGCAGCGCGGGGACGGCGGCGGCGCCGTCGTCGACGGTCAGCACCGCGCGGCCGTGGAGCCGTGGGTTCTCCTGGCGGAGCGTCTGGACGAGGGCTCCGGCGGCGTCGGCGCGGGTGGGGTCGGTGGTGACGGCGAGCAGGGTCAGCTGCTGGGTGCGCAGGGACCGCAGCGCGGCCCGGGCCGTCTCGAAGGCCGCCAGGCCGGCGGCGGTCCCGGCGGCGTCACCGGGGCGCGGGCCGAGCACCCGGAGGATGACGGTGACGGCCGTCGCGCCGCCGGCGCGCAGCGCCTCGGCGAGCCGCTGCGCGTCCTCTCCTCGTCCCGCCGCGTGCACGTCCGCTCCCGCGGCGGCCAGCGCGTCGGCGAGGTCGCCGACCGGGTCGTGGACGAGCACGGGACCCGCGGGAACCGGCGCCGCCGCCTCGGGCAGCGGCGCGTCCTGCCATACGGGCTGCTGGAGTATCAGACCCGCCAGGTCCGTCGCGTCCTGCGCCGCGACGGCAGGTGCGGCGGCCGGCGCGGCGGCCAGGTCGCCGACCGGGGCGTGGACGAGCACGGGACCCGCGGGAACCGGCGCCGCCGCCTCGGGCAGCGGCGCGTCCTGCGCCGGGGCGGCCGGCGCGTCGGTGGCCGGCGTCACGTAGTGGCGGTCGCGGGCGAAGGCGTAGCCGGGCAGGGGCAGGCGGCGGTGCCGGTCGGTGGGGGTGAGCGCGGTCCAGTCGATGCGGTGGCCCTGGACGTAGAGGCGGGCGACGGCGCCGAGTTGGTCGGCGCGTGGGTGGCCGTCGATGTCCGCCAGCAGACGGGCCAGGAGTTCGGCTTGGGCACGGTGGACGGCGGCGTCCGGGCGGCCGGTGCCGGTGGATTCCAGCCGCCTGGCGTCGGGAGCGCCTTCGGCCAGCAGGTCGAGGGAGGCGAGCAGTTCGTCCCGGCCGGTCACCAACAAGGCGGCGCGGTGCGGGTGATGACCGCGGGCGCAGCCGAGGGTGTGGGCGACGTCGGCGGGCGAGGCGTCGGCGCCGGGGCCGCGCAGCCAGCGGGCGAGGTCGGCGGCGTAGGCGGCGGGAGCCTGCGGGCGGCGGCCCGACAGCGGTACGAGCACCGGCCGGTCCTCGGAGTGCGTCACGGTACGGGCCGCAGCGGGCGGCTCCTCGACGACGACGTAGGCGTTGGTCCCGCTGAAGCCGAAGGAGCTGACGGAGGCGCGGCGCGGGCGGCCGGCGTGTTCGCCGGTCTCGCGGCGTTCGGCGGCGACGGTGAAGGGGCCTTCGGCGAAGGGGATCTTCTCGTTGGGCCGGGTGTAGTGCAGGGACGGCGGCACGTGGCCGGTGGCGACCACGCCGATGGCCTTGAGCAGGCCCGCCAGTCCGGCGGCGGCCGAGGTGTGCCCGATGTTGCCCTTGACGGAGCCGATGGGCACGCTGCCGGGAGCCAGGTTGGCCTCGGCGAAGGCGTTGTTGAGGGCGGTGACCTCGATCGGGTCGCCGAGCGGTGTGCCGGTGCCGTGGCACTCGACGTAGTCGATGCCGGCCGGGTCGATGGCGAAGCGCCGCATGGTGTCGCGGATGAGGGTGGCCTGGGAGGCGGCGCTGGGTGCGGTGATGCCGTTGGTGCGGCCGTCCTGGTTGAGCCCGGAGCCGGCGATCACCGCGTGCACGGTGTCGCCGTCGGCGAGCGCCTTGGCCAGCGGCTTGAGTACGACGACGGCGCAACCCTCGCCGGGCACGATGCCGTCGGCGGCCGCGTCGAAGGGACGGCAGGGCCCGGTCGGCGAGAGCATTCCGGCCCGGCTCATGAAGACGTACGGCAGCTCGGTCAGGTAGAGGGTGACGCCGCCGGCCAGCATCACGTCCGCCTCGCCGAGCCACAGCGCCTGGCAGGCCTGGTGCAGGGCGACGAGGGAGGACGAGCAGGCGGTGTCCACCGTAATGGCGGGGCCCTTGAGGTCCAGGTGGTAGGCGATGCGCGCGGCGAGGATGGAGTTGGAGTTGCCCTGCATGACCTGGGGCAGCCGGGCGTGCGGGCTCTCCCGCTCGATCAGGTCCTGGTAGTCGTTGAGCATGACGCCGGCGTGGACGCCGCAGCGGGCTCCGGCGAGCGTCTCGGGAGCCAGTCCCGCGTGTTCCAGGGCCCGCCAGGACTCCTGCAGGAACAGCCGGGCCTGCGGGTCGGTCAGCTCGGCCTCGCGCGGCGGCATCCGGAAGAAGTCCGCGTCGAACCGGTCGACGTCGGAGACGAAGGCACCCCACTTCGAGACCGACTTGCCTTCGGCCGAGGGGTCCGGGTCGTAGTGCTCCTCGATCCGCCACCGGTCCCGTGGCACCTCGGTGACGAGGTCGTCGCCGTCGAGGATGCGCTGCCAGAAGGTGTCCGCGTCGTCCGCGCCGGGGAAGCGGGCGCTGTAGCCGATGACCGCGATGGGCTCGCCGGCCGCGACGGACTCGACGGCCGCGTCCGTACCGGCGGCCGGAGCGGATGAGGTGGCCGGGCTGGACGAGGCGGCCCGAGCGGACGAGGCAGCCTGAGCGGACGAGGCAGATGAAGCAGACGCGGCAGCCGGAGCGGAGGAAGCGGACGCAGCAGACAATGAAGCAGACGAAGCCGCCGGAACAGACGCGGCAGACGACGCGGAAGAAGCGGACGCGTCCGTGGTGGCGGTGGCGGGGACCGAAGGAGCGGGCTGGGTCGCGGGGGTGCCGCCGGCCAGCAGCGCCTGGGCGGCGGCCCGGTCCAGGGCTCCGTCCTTGAATCGGGTCAGGATCTCTTTCGCGTCCATCGGTCTCTCGCGGTCCTCACATCGGCGGGTGGGGTGGTGTGCTGGGTCGGGCGGTTCGTCAGCGGCCGGTCGGGCCGGCGTCGGCGCCGCCGTAGCCGCCGACGATGCGTTCCATGACCTCGGGGAGGCGGAAGGAGGTGCGGTGCATGGCCGCCTCCCGGGCGATCGCCGCGTCGGTGGCGGCGAGCAGCGGCGCGGTCAGGTCCGCCTTGAGCAGTTCCAGGGACGGGCGCGGCGCCGAGCTCATGGACATGGCCAGGTCGAGGGCCGTGCCCGGCACCTTGTCGTGCGGGACGACGCGGACGGGTGCGCCGCGCTCGCGCAGTTCGGCGCCGCGGTAGTTGCGGGCCGTGTAGAGCATCTCCCGGCCGAGCTCGGCGCCGAAGCGGGCCGGGAAGAGGTGGGTGGCGCCCATGCCCGGGGTGAAGCCGTAGCGCATGAAGTTGCCGGTGTAGACGGAGCGCTCGCTGAAGACGGCCGCGTCCGCGTACAGCGCCAGGACGAGCCCGCCGCCGATCGCGTGGCCCTGTACGGAGGCGACCACCGGCAGCGGGCAGCGGGCGAAGACGCGGAAGAAATCGTCGGTGTCGAAACTTCCCTCGCCGCGGGCGAAGTTGACGAGCTCGCGCTGGGATCCTCCGGCGCAGAACAGCTCCGGCATGCCCTCCACCAGCAGCACCCTGGTGCGCGGCTCGGCGACCGCCCGCTCGACCGCGGCGACCAGGCCGCGGCTGAGTTCCGGGCCGAAGGTGTTGCGGCCCCGGTGGTCGGCCATCCGCAGCACGGCGACCGGGCCCTGCCAGGACAGGGCGACCACGTCCTGCTCGTTCGTCACCGTGCTCATGCCGCACCCGCTTCGGCCAGCCGGCCCAGCCGCGCCCGGCAGTCCGGATCCGCGAACCGGTCGAGCAGCCGCCGCGAGGCGTCCCGCCCGAGGTCTTCGTCTCTCGGGAACAGCCGCGCCCGGTAGTCCTTCAACGCCGCGGCCGTGCCGCGGTCGACCCGGCCGAGACCGGCCAGCACCCGGCGCAGCAGCGGCTCGGCGTCCGGCTCGGTGAGGTCGGCGAGTCCGGCCGCCACGGCGGCCTCGGCGTCGAACTCCTCGGCGCGCAGCGTGGCCGCGAAGGCCCGCTGCTCGCCGGTGCGCCGGGCGACGAAGGGCAGTGCCATCGCCGGGACCAGTCCGACCAGCGCCTCGGTGAGGCGGAAGGTGGCCCGTCCACTCGCCAGGACCAGGTCGCAGGCGGCGGCGAGGCCGACTCCGCCGGCCGTCGCGCGGCCGTCCACCAGCGCGACGGTGACCAGCGGCGTACGGGTCAGCCGGTCGAGCAGCGTCCAGTACGGAAGCTCTTCGCGGCCGTCGGGCAGGCCGCCGGGATCCGGGGCGCCGTCCGAGAGGTCGGTGCCGGCGCAGAAGTCCGTGCCGGTCGAGGAGAGGACGAACACGCGGCAGGCGGGATCGGCCTCGGCCTGGTCGAGGGCAGCGGAGAGTTCGGCGAGGAGCGGCGCGTCGATGGGGTTGCGCCGCTCCGGACGCACGAGCTCCGCGCGCAGCAGGCCCCGGCCGCGGCTGACGCGGACGGCGGAGGTCATCGGTCGCCTCCGAGCCAGACGTACTCGCGGTGGTAGTCGCGCACCGCTTCCAGGACCAGGCGCGGGCGGCCGGTGCCGCCGCCGGACAGCGACTTGGTGATCTGCGGGAACCGGTCCAGGTCGAAGGTGAAGTCGCGGGCGCCGAACTTCAGCTCCGCGGTGGCGACGAGCAGTTCGTCGTACTCCGGGACCGTCAGCTCATAGCGGGAGTCCAGGGCCTCGCGGATGCCCATGGCCCGGACCGTGCGCTGCGACTCGGGCGTGATGACGGCGCTGTAGAACTCCGAGGCGCAGCCGGAGCCGTAGGAGAAGACGCCGACGCGGCGCTCGCCTTCGATCACGGCGTTGTCGATGGTGCTGGCCAGGGCCAGGAAGACGGTGCCGGCGTAGATGTTGCCGACCTGGCGCGGGTATTCGATGGCGGCGGACAGCCGGGCGTTGAAGTCGTCCTCGATGGCCTGCGGGTTCATCCGCTTGAGCTTGCGCAGTACGGCGCGGTGGGCGCCCTTGACCATGCCCGGGAACGGCGTGTGCATGGCGAGCAGGTCGAAGCTGTCGACCAGGTCGGCGCCCTCGACCTTGCTCGCGTAGTCGGTGAACGAGCCCTTGAGGCAGTCGATGTAGCTGAGCAGCGACAGGTCCACGTCGCCGGCCTCGGCCTCGGGGTCGGGGCGGCAGGTGTCCATCACCTCGTAGCTGTGGAAGCCGTTGGCGCCGCGGTCGAAGGAGGCCACGACCGGCTCGTCGCCGATGAGCATGGCCACCGCGCCGGCGCCCTGGCTGGGCTCGACGTAGGTGTGCGGCACCGGACGGGCCACGTCGCTGCTGATCACCAGGGCCTTGGCGCCGTCGAACGGGCTGGCGGCGACCACGGCGGCGGCCATCTGGACGGCCGCGGTGCCGCTGTAGCAGGCCTGCTTGGTCTCGAAGAGGCGGCAGGAGCGCGGCAGTCCGAGGTGGTCGTGCACATAGGTGGCGAGCGACTTGCCGAAGTCGACGCCGGACTCGGTGCCGACGATGAGCAGTTCGATGCGGCCGCGCTCCTCCTCGGTCAGCGCGTCGACGATGGGCTTGGCGGCGTTGACGGCGAAGGAGACGGCATCCTCGCAGTGCAGGGCGACGCTCTTGCGGGCCATCATCAGGTTCTCGATGCGGCTGTCGTCCAGCTTGCGGGCGGCGAACAGGGTCGGGACGTCGACGTAGGTCTCACCGAGGTAGGCGTTGATGGCTTCGATGCCGACCGGCTTCATGGGGTTCTCCGAAAGTCAGGGGCTGGGCTGTGGTCAGGGCGCGGAGTGCGGCTCGGGCAGGCGCAGCACGACCGAGGCGTTGATGCCGCCGAAGGCGAAGCTGTTGCTGAGAGCGGTGCGCAGCGGGCGGTGTTCGGCACGGGTGCCGGCCAGCGGCAGCCCGGGCGCGGCCGGGTGGTCGAGGTTGGGATTGGGGTGTACGGCGCCGGCTCGCAGCTGGCCGATGACGGCCACCGCCTCGATCAGCCCGGCGGCGCTCAGGCAGTGTCCGGTCAGCGGTTTCGTGGAGTTGACGCGCAGCGCGTCGCGGTCGCGGAAGACCTCTCGCAGCGAGGCGGCCTCGACCTCGTCGCCGAGGACGGATCCGGTGCCGTGCGCGTTGACGTAGTCCACCTCGCCGGGGCCGATGCCGGCGGCGGCCAGCGCGGAGCGCATCGCCGCGGCCTGGCCGTGCGCGTCGGGTTCGGTGCCGCGCCGGGCGTCGAGCCGCTGGCCGTGTCCGGCCACCTCGGCCAGCACGCGGGCGCCGCGCTCGCGGGCGGCCTCGGGACGCTCCAGGACGACGGCCGCGGCGCCTTCGCCGCGGACGAAGCCCTGGCGGTCGCGGTCGAAGGGCCGGCACATCCGCTGCGGGCTGTCGCGGAACTCGCGGTAGGCCATCGCCCCGGTACGCCGGAACGCCTCGGCCTCGACCGGCGAGACCTCGGCGGCGGGCGCGACCACCAGGACGCGGTCCGCCCATCCCGAGGCGACCATCCTGGCGCCCTGGATCAGCGCGATCGCTCCGCTCGCGGAGGCACCGCCCACCGTCCAGCCCTCGCCGCGCACTCCGGTCACCTCACTGACCGCGCCGACCACGTCGACGTCGAGGTGGGTGAGCGCGTAGGAGGCGCGCAGGCGGCCCGGGGCCCGGTGGTGGCCGAGCACGGTCTCCGCCTGGTGGGCGAGCGCCAGATTGCTTCCCGCCACCACGAGCGCGGTCCGCTCGCCCCAGCCATGCCGGCCGTCGGTCCCCGTCCCCGTCTCCGTCTCCGTGTCCGTGTCCGGAAGGAGGCCGGCGTCCAGCACCGCGCGCAGGGCGACGCAGGCGGCGGTCCGGGCGGGCAGGGCGGCCCGTCCGGCGACCGTGCGCAGCCGCGCGGCGGTCTCCGGGTGTCCGGACAGGTGGCGTCCGGCCCAGTCGGCGAGACCGAAGGGCGCGAGGGCCGCCACCGGCAGCGGGCGGTCCTCCACCGCGGTGTCCGCGTCCGCTGCCTGATCCTCGGTCAGCGTCACCGCGCTGCGCCCCGCGAGCAGGGCGTCGGTGAAGCCGTCCAGGGTCTCGGCGAGCGGGCTGAGCACCGCGGCGGCGGTGACGGCCACCGGGCCCGCGCTCGGGAGGCGGGAGGCGCTCACACGTACTCGCTGAAGACGGCGACCAGCGACTTCAGGTCGGAGGCCTGGGTGAGTGCATGCGCCGGGACCTTGATCCCCAGGTCTTCCTGGGCGGCGATGACCACGTCCATACGGTCGATGGAGTTGGCACCCAGCTCGCGCATGCTGCGGTCCGGGGTGATCTGTGCCTCGGTGAGCTCGGGGAGCACCTCGAGAAGGTTGTTGCGGATGACGGCGAAGATCTGATCGGGAGTCATGGTGTGGTCTCTGTTCTCGTCGGACGGATGGAGTGCGGTGCGGGTGGGGCCGCGCGGGGCGCCGTCAGCCGTTCTGGGGCAGCAGAGCCAGGGCCTGTTCGACGGTCAGCCGGTTGTCGCGTACGGCGCTGAGCAGCGCGTCCAGGTCGGCGGCGGGGGCCGTGGCCTGGGCGGCGGGGGCCGGCGCGGTGAGGGTGGCGATGTGACGGCTGAGGGCGTTCAGGCTCGGGTGGTCGTAAAGAACACCGGTCTTCTCGACGAGCCCGTACGCGTTGTTGACGAACGCCACGAACTCCACGCCGAGGATGGAGTCGAGACCGAGGGTGTTGAAACTGGCCTCGTCATCGATCTCACCGGGCTCGCAGTAGAGCGTGCGGGCCAGCTCCTCGCGGAGGGTGTCGGCGATGTGGCCGGCGTCGGCAACCGGCGTGACGGTTGCCGACGGTGCGGTCGGCGCGGCCGGTGCGGGCTGCTGTGCCGGGTTGCCGAGAAGTCCGGCGACGTACTGGGCGAAGGCGACGGGAGTCGGGTGGTCGTACAGAGCGGTCGCCTTGACCTCCACCGGGTAGGCGGCATTGACGGCAGCCACGAACTCCACACCCAGAATCGAGTCGATACCCAAATCCTGAAAAGTCAGCTCACGATCCAGCTCCCCCGGCTCGAGGTAGAGCACCCCGGCAAGCAACGAGCCGATCTCCTCGGCAACGGCTGCTTCTTGATGGGTGGTGGGGGTGGTGACGGGAGCAATCGGCGCGGCGGCGGCCGGAACGGACGTGACGGCAGCCGGTACCGGCGCGGGCTGCGTCCGCGGGGCGGTGTCGAGCGGCCGGAGCGAAATCTTGCGGTCGCGGGTCATCGGCGAGGTCTCCATGATGTCGGGCGTGGCGGACTTCCGCGGCGTCGCTCGGGCGCCGCGCAGGGTCAGGGCGGGTGCGGAGCGACGAGCACCGGAGGGCTGCGCCGAGGCGCCGGCGGGAACTTGGGCTCGGGTCGAGGCCGGGGCCTCTCCGTTGCCCGGGTCCTGCGCCAAGGCCTGGAGCTGGACGGAGGCCCGGCCGTGGGCCAGCGCCGGGGCCGCGGCTCGGTCCGGGGCCGCGGCCTGTCCGTTGGTCGGGTCCTGCGCCGAGGCTTGGAACTGGGCCGAGGCCCGGCCGTGGGCCGGGGCCTGGGCTTGCGCTCGGTTCAACGCGGCCGAGGGCCGCGCCTGAGCCGAGGCCTGGGCGCGGTCCGGGGCCGGCGCTCGGGTCGCGGCAGCCGGAGCCGAGGACTGTGCCTGAGCCGGGACCTGGGCCCGGTCCCGGGCCTGGGCTCGGGTCGAGGCCGGGGCTTGTCCGTTGGCCGGGTCCTGCGCCAAGGTCCGGAGCTGGACGGAGGCCCGGCCGCGGGCCGGGGCTGGGGCCTGGGCTCGGTCCGGGGCTGGGGCCTGGGCTCGGTCCGGGGCTGGGGCCTGTCCATTGGTCGGGTCCTGCGCCGAGGCTTGGAGCTGGGCCGAGGCTCGGCCGCGGGCCGGGGGCTGGGCTTGCGCTCGGTTCAGCGCGGCCGAGGGCCGCGTCTGGGCCTCGTTCGCGGCCTGGGCTTGGGGCGAAGCAGGCGAAGCCGAGGCCTGAGCCGGAGGCGGTGTCGCGGCTGCGAGGCGGAGGGCTGCTGTTGCCGCGGCGATGTCCGTCACCGGGGC
Organism: Streptomyces sp. NPDC001709; assembly: GCF_053596375.1. Taxonomy (NCBI): domain Bacteria; kingdom Bacillati; phylum Actinomycetota; class Actinomycetes; order Kitasatosporales; family Streptomycetaceae; genus Streptomyces; species Streptomyces sp. NPDC001709. The sequence continues at coordinate 214,287 of NZ_JBSFGB010000010.1, forward strand.
GGGCGTCGGCTGGGACGGCGGAGGGGTCGGCCTGGACGGAGTCGCGGTCGCAGCCTGCGCTGTCGCCGTCTTCGTGCGCTCCTCCCCTGCCGGCGCCTTCGCGCGCTCCTCCGCTGCCGCCAGCTCCGCGCGCTCCTGCGGGGTGCGCCCGAAGTCGCGCAAGTGGCCGCGGGTGAAGGACGGTTCGTCGGCCGTCAGGCCGTAGCCCTGCTTGCGCAGGTGGGTGATCTGGCGGTCGTACCAGCAGCGGATGCGTTCGAAGGGGTAGTGCGGGAGCGGGATTCGGTGACCGTGGTCCGCGGCGCCGCAGGTGGCGCGGCGGTCGATGCGGCGGCCGGCCAGCCAGTCGGTCACCGTGGCGGCGGTCGGGCCGGCGACCGGCTGGGGCGAGCGGCCCTCGGCCACGGCGGTCAGGCCGGAGAGGAGTTCCTCCAGCGAGTCCGCGGGCAGCGCGGCGCGGCGGGCGAGGTCGGCGCGGCCCACGGCGAAGGTGAAGACGACGTCCGCCGGCTCCGGCGCCTCGCCCCGGTCCCGGGCCTGCCGCAGGTACGCGGCGAGGTCACGGGCGTAGGCCGCGAGCGCGGAGTCCGTACGGGCGGACAGCAGGAGCACGAGTGGCTGCGGCACCGCGGGAGCCGGGGCCGGGACGCGGCGCGGGGCCTCCTCGACGACGAGGTACGCGTTGCCGCCACCGGCGCCGAAGGAACCGATTCCGGCGCGCAGCGGACGGTCGGAACCGTCCCGCGTGTTCCAGGGCGCGAGCTGCTGCTGCACCGTGAACGGCACGCCGTCGAAGTCGATTTCCGGGTTCGCGGGCGTCGCGTGCAGGGACGGCACGAGCGTGCGGTGCCGCATCTGCAGGAGCACCTTGGTCAGGGCCACCGAGCCGGCCGCCGACTCCAGGTGGCCGACGTTGGACTTGACCGAGCCGATCGGCAGGCTGCCGGGGCCCTTGATGCCGTCGCGGGAGAACGCCGTGGTCAGGCCGCGGATCTCGATCGGGTCGCCGAGGGAGGTGCCGGTGCCGTGGGCCTCCAGGTAGTCGAGGTCACCGGCCGTCAGGCCGCCGTCGCGCAGGGCCTTGGTCACGAGGTCGGCCTGGGCGCGCGGGTTGGGCACGGTGTAGCCGTTGGTGCGACCGCCGTGGTTGGCGGAGGTACCGCGGATCACGCCGTGGATGTGGTCGCCGTCGCGCAGCGCGTCGCGCAGCGGCTTGAGGACGACCGCGCCGACGCCCTCGCCGGGCACATAGCCGTCACCGCCCGCACCGAAGCTGCGGCAGCGCCCGTCGCTGGAGGCGAACCGGCCCTGCCCGAGCATGAAGTACTTGTTGGGATGGATGAGGACGTTGACGCCGCCCGCGATCGCGACCTTGGAGCTTCCGGCGCGCAGCGACTCGACCGCCAGGTGCACGGCGGTCAGGGCCGAGGAGCAGGCCGTGTCCACGGCGACGCTGGGACCCTGGAAGTCGAAGAAGTACGAGACCCGGTTGGCGATGGACCAGTAGGCGCTGTTGGCGAGCACCGGGTTGCCGCGCAGCCGCTCCTCGGCCTCGTGCAGCTGGTACTCCCCGTACATCGCGCCCACGAAGACGCCGACGTCACGGCGCTGGATCGGGTCGTCGGCCGTCACCAGGGCGTCCGGGGTGTAGCCGGCGTCGTCCAGGGCGGACCAGCAGCTCTCCAGGAACAGCCGGGCCTGCGGGTCGACGATGCCGGCCTCGCGGGGCGAGATGTTGAACAGCGCGGCGTCGAACTTCTCCACGCCGTCGACGAAGCCGCCCCACTTGGTGTGGGTGCGGTCGACGCGGTTCTTGTCGGCGTCGTAGAGCGCCTGGGCGTCCCAGCGGTCGGCGGGGACCTCGGTGATGCTGTCCCGGCCCTCCGTGAGGTTCTTCCAGAACGCGTCGAGGCTGTCGGCCTGGGGGAAGCGGCCGGAGATGCCGATGATGGCGACGGATCGTGCGTCGGCGTCGGCGTCCGTCTCCGCTTCCTGTGCGGACGAGGGCGCTTCGGCTTCCCCGACGGCGGGAACGGGCGCGGGCGCGGGATCGGGCGCGTGGACGGGTACGGCGGCGGGTACGGCTTCGGCGGCGGGCGCGGGCGCGGGGGGCTCGTCCGGGGCGGCGAGTGCGGCGCAGCGTTCCGGGAGTTCCTCCATCAGGTACTCGGCGAGTTCCTCGACCGAACGGCACTCGAAGAGCAGGGTCTTCGACAGCCGTCCGAAGTCGCGCTCCAGCAGTTCGACCACGCGGATGGCGAGCAGCGAGTCGATGCCGAGGTCGTCGAAGAGGCGGTCGGCGTGCACCTCCTCCTCCGGGGTGCGGGTCGCCTCGGCGACCACCGCGGACAGCCGCCGGTGCAGGGCTTCTTGCACCGATCCGCCGATGGCCGGGCCGGCGGGCGCGGGCGTCGGCGTCGGCGCCGGCGCGGCGGCCTGCGGGGCCGTGGTCCCGGTCGCGGCCGGCACCGGCTCGTCCTGGAGCAGCGGGAAGGACTCCAGCAGCGCCGCGCGGTCTCCGCACAGCACCACCGGCGCGATCTCGTCTCCGGCCAGCAGCGATTCGAGCGCCTTGAACCCGGCGGCGGTGTCCAGCGGACGCATGCCGAGCTCGCCGAGCACGTCCTGCGCGGGGCCGTCGAGTTGCATTCCGCCGTCGGCCCAGTAGGGCCAGCCGACGGAGAGCGAGCGTCCCGAGCCGCCGCGGGCGGCGCGGCGGCGGGTGAGTTCGTCGGCGGCGGCGTTGGCGAAGGCGTAGTCGGCCTGGCCCGCGCTGCCCAGCGCGGCGGAGACGGAGGAGAACACCACGAAGCAGTCGAGCGCCCACTCGGCGGTGGCCTCGTCCAGTGCGGCGGCGCCGGTCAGCTTGGGTGTGATCACCTCGCGGGCGTCGTCCGTGGTCTTGCGCAGGATGTAGCCGTCGCGCAGGGTGCCCGCGCAGTGGAAGACGCCGTCGACCGCGGGCCCGGAGGCGGCGATCTCCCGGGCCGCCGCGCGCATCGCGGCGGCGTCGGTGGTGTCCACCTGCCGGTGGTCGACGGTGCCGCCGGTGCGGGCGGCGCGGTCGGCCAGGCGCCGCAGTTCCGCGCCGCGCTCGCCGTCGGCCGCGGACCGTCCGGTGAGCACGACGCGGGCGGCGTAACGGTCCAGCAGGTGTTCGGCCAGGAGCACCGCCAGGCGTCCCATGCCGTTGATCCAGTAGCGCCCGCCGTGGCGGAAGGCGGCGGCGGGGGCGGTCGGGCGGGTCAGCGGCGCCAGCACGGTGGCGGTCAGCCGGCCGTCGGCGGCGAGGCTCAGGTGCCGGGAGGCGGGCGCCTGCTCGGCCGCCGTCCGTACGGCGCGCGCGAGTTCGGCGTCGGTCGTGCCTTCGGCGAGGGATACGGCGGTCAGTTCGAAGCGCGGGTTCTCGCCCGTCAGGGAACGGCCGACGGCGGCCAGGGCGCGGCCGGTCAGCTGTCCGGCGGAGGTGTCGGCCGGGTACGGGACGACGACGCGCGCGCCGCGCCGGGACAGCGGGCGCAGCAGCGAGCGCAGCAGAGCGAGTGTCCGCAGTCCGTGGGAGGCGGCGGCCCGGTCCGCGAAGGCGCCGGCGCCGGCGTCGGGTTCGGCGCCCTGCGGCCAGACGATCAGCGGACGGCCGCCGTCCGGAAGACGCCCGGCGAGGTCCGTGCCGAGGTCGGCCGCGGCCTGCGGGTCGAGCGGGGCGGGGAGGGTGAACGCCGGGTCGTCCAGCGGGACGTCGCCGATGACGACGAGCGGGCCGTCGTACGGACCGGTGGCCTCGGCGGGCTCGACCTCGGTCTCCGCGGCGGCGAAGAGGTGGATGCCGTCCGCGGCGGGCGCGGGCGCCGGCACGGGGCGCAGCGCCAGGCCCTTGATCGTGAGCAGGACGGTGCCGTCGGCGGCGGCGAGGGTCACGTCGAACTTGCGTACACGGCGGCCGCCGCCGGCCAGATTGTGCGGGCGTACGCGCACCCAGGCTTCGGCCGGGACCGGGCCGTAAAGGCGCAGGTCGTCCATGGCAAATGGGATGAACGTTTCGCCGCCGAGGTCCTCGTGCAGCACGCAGCCGATCACCGACTGGAGCGCGCCGTCCAGCACGTACGGCGACACCGTGCCGCCCTCGGGAGCGCCGCAGACGCGGGCGAGGACGCCGTCAGGGCCGTGCCGCAGCTCTTGCAGCACGCGGAATGCCGGGCCGTAGCCGACGCCATTCTCCTCGAAGTAGCGGTAGAGGCCCGCCGGGTCGGCCGAGCCGGAGCAGGCGCCGCGCAGCGCGGCCAGGTCCAGCGGCTCCGGGCGACCGGAGGCGGTGTCCGTCAGCAGCCGGGCCTGTGCATGGGTCTGCTGTGTCTGCTGTGTCTGTTGTGTCGTCTCCTGCGAGAGGACCCGCACCTGGTCGCCTTCGGTCTCCACCCGCAGGGTGACGGGGCCGGTGACCTCGATCGTGCGGTGGAACGCGATGTCGGCCAGACCGGTCACCGGTCGGCCGAGGCGGCGAGCGCCGGCGGTCAGGGCGAGGTCGATCTGCGCGGCGGCGGGCAGGACGGGCAGGCCCGCGACGCGGTGATCGTCGGCGAGGGGTTCCTCGGGGCGCACCACGCGCTGGAACGGGGCGGAGGCGTCGTCGGCGGGGGCGGCCGGGACGGCGGCGGCCGGTGCCGAGGCGGAAGTGCCGGGGGCAGAAGCGGCGGCGGCGACGGCAGCCGGGGCGGAAGCGCCCGAGGCAGACACACCCAAGGCAGAAGCGCCCGAGGCGGAAGCAGCCGGGGCGGAAGCATCCGGGGCGGAAGCATCCGGGGCGGAGGCGCCCGAGGCGGAAGCGACCGAGCCGGAGGCAGCCGAGCCGGAGACGCCCGGGGCGGAGGCGCCCGGGGAGGGAGCCTGTGGGCGGGGCCAGCGCTTGCGGGTGAACGGGTAGCCGGGTAGACGCACGCGGCGGGCCTGGGACTCGTTCTCGGCGGAGGGCAGTTCGCCGTCGCCATGGACCCAGGCCCGGTACGGGGCGGAGAGGTCGGCGGTGATCGCCTGGGGGCCCTGCTCGGCGACGACGGCGAACCGCTCGGCGAGTTCGGCGGTGCTGCGGGCGGCGACGGCGGCGCGTACGGTGCGGTGGCTGCGGCCGGTGCGCAGGGTGTGGGTCACGTCGGCGAGGCGCAGCGTGCTGCGCGTGCGCAGGGCGTGTGCCAGGGAGGCGGCCAGTTCGCGCAGGGCGTGCTCGGTGCGGGCGGAGAGGACGGCCCAGTGCTCGCCGACCGGGGCGGCGTCGGCGACGGGCGCGGGCTGTGGGGCCTGCTCCAGGACGACGTGGGCGTTGGTGCCGCCGATGCCGAAGGAGCTGACGGCGGCGCGGCGCGGGCCCTCGGGCACCGGCCAGCCTTCCTTGCCGTCGGCGACCTTCAGCGAACCGCTCCCGCCGAGGCGTCGGTTGGGCGACTCGAAGGGGGCCTGCGCGGGGACGGTGCCGTGTTCGAGGGCGAGCACGGCCTTGGCGAGGCCCGCGATGCCGGCCGCGGTGTTGAGGTGTCCGACGACGCTCTTGACCGAGCCGACGGCGGCCGGATGGGCGCGCTCGGCACCGCCGTAGACGCGGTCGAGGGCGGCGTACTCGATGGGGTCGCCGAGGTGGGTGCCGGTGCCGTGGGTCTCCAGGTAGCCGACGGAGTGCGCGTCGACTCCGGCGACGGCCAGGGCCTCGCGCAGCACCGCTTCCTGTCCCTCGGGCGAGGGCGCGTGGTAGTCCATCTTGCGGGCGCCGTCGTTGTTGACCGCGCTGCCACGGATGACGGCGCGGATCGGGTCGCCGTCGCGCAGGGCGTCGGACAGCCGGCGCAGGACCAGCGCTCCGGCGCCGTTGCCGAAGACCGTGCCGTCGGCGCTGTCGTCGAACGGGCGGCAGGCACCGCTCGGCGACAGGATCATGTCGGGCGCGGCAAGGTATCCGGCCTGCGGGAAGTGCAGCGAGGCGGCGCCGACCAGTGCGAGGTCGCACTCCTCGCCGAGCAGGCCCTCCACGGCCAGGTGGACGCCCACCAGCGCGCTGGAGCAGGCGGACTGCACGGTCAGGCTGGGTCCGGTCAGGCCCAGCTTGTAGGAGATGCGGCTGGCGGCGAAGTCCTTGTCCGAGGAGGAGAAGCGGATCATTCCGGCGGCGTCGAGCTCCGTGATGCCGACCGGCGGCATCGTGGGCTGGCCGACGGAGACGTACGCGGAGGTACGCAGCCCGGTGCGGTCCGGAGCGAAGCCGGCGTCCTCCAGAGCGTGCCAGGCGGTCTCCAGCAGCACGCGCTGCTGCGGGTCCAGCCACTCGGCGTGCACCGGGCTGTAGCCGAAGAACTCCGCGTCGAAGGCGTCCGCGTCCTCCAGGACGACACCTGCGGGAACGAACTCGGGACGCCGTACGACGGTGGCGTCGTGGCCCATGCGGACCAGTTCGTCCGCCGTGTACCGGCGGATGCCGCTGCGCCCCTGGCTCAGCAGCTCCCACAGGCGCTCGGTGGAGGTGGCGGGACCGAAACGGCAGGACAGGCCGACGACGGCCACCGCGTTCGGATCGTCGACCACGTCGGTCGGCACGTCGGTCGGCAGGTGGTCGGGCATCATCGCTGGTCGTCTCCGAGTCGAAGGGCGCGCCGCACCTCGCGGCGGGTCGGACGGGCGGGAGCGGGCCGCCCGGCGGGGGCGTCCGGTGCGGCGGCGGGCGGGGCCGCGGTGGTCGGAGCCGTGGCGGGCGGGGCCGTGGCGGGTGGGGCCGCCGGGCTGCTCGGTGTGAGGGCGGCGGTGAGCAGTCGCACCTGGTCGTCGAGCGTCGGATGGGCGAAGAGGTCGGTGACCTCCACGCCGCTGCCCGGGAAGCGGGCGTCCAGTCGGGCGAAGAGACGTCCCAGCAGCAGGGAGTTGCCGCCGAGGTCGAAGAAGCGCCGGTCGGCGGGCACCTCGTCGAGCTCGAGGAGGTCGGCCCACAGAGCGGTGACGGCCTGTCGGACGGCGGCCGGGTCGGCCGAGGGCACGCCGGCCGGGACGGTACGAGCCGTGGCCACCTCACGGCCACCGCCCACCTCACGGCTACCGCCCGCCTCCTCTGCCAGAAGCACCGCGGCCTTGCGGTCGACCTTGCCGTTGGGAGTCAGCGGCAGGAACGGTGCCGCGACCAGCCGGTCCGGCAGCATCCAGGAGGGCAGTTGTGCGGAGGCGGCGGTGCGCAGTTCGTCGAGGGTGGGCAGGGTGGCGCCGGGTGCGGGTACGGCGATGGCGAACAGGCGGGCCGTGGCGCCCTCGCCGCGCAGCGTCAGCACCACGCGGGAGACGCCCGGGTGGGCTCCGAGCACGGCCTCGATCTCGCCGAGCTCCACGCGGTGGCCACGGATCTTGACCTGGCTGTCGGCACGGCCCAGGAACACCAGCCGCCCGTGCTCGTCGCGGCGCACCAGGTCGCCGGTGCGGAAGTAGCGGCCGCCGGTCTCGGCAGAGGCCGGGTGGCCGGTGAACCGTTCGGCCGTCAGGTCCGGCTGCCGCCAGTAGCCCTGGGCGACGGCGGGTCCGCCGATCCACAGCTCGCCGGGCTCTCCGGCGGCCGGGGCCGCGGTGCCGTCGACCTCGGTGATGACCAGGTCGGTGGCGCCGATCGGATCGCCGAGGTGGACGGGGCCGTCCGTCACCCGGGCGATGGTGGACCAGATGGTGGCCTCGGTGGGCCCGTAGACGTTCCACAGGCTTCCGGTGCGCTCGACGAGCTGTCGGGCGAGGTTGGGCGGGAGCGCCTCGCCGCCGCACAGCGCGGTCAGTTGCTCGCGGCCCGGCCAGCCGCCGTCGAGCAGCAGTTGCCAGCCGGCCGGTGTGGCCTGCATGGCGGTGATGTCGCGGGAGGCGATGGTCGCGGCCAGCCGGCCGGCGTCGATGACGGTGGCGCGGTCGGCGACCAGCACCGTGCCGCCTTCGATCAGCGGCAGGAACAGCTCGAGCACCGAGATGTCGAAGCAGACGGTGGTGACCGCCAGCAGCCGGTCCGCGGCACCGATGCCGGTGGTGGCGGCGATCGCCTCCAGCGTGTGGACGACGTTGCCGTGGGTGACGCTGACGCCCTTGGGCCGACCGGTGCTGCCGGAGGTGAACATCAGGTAGGCCGGGTCGGTGGGACGGGGCGCGGTGCGCGGCGTGTCGGCGGGCTGCGGGGCGCCGTCCGCGAGGGCCTCGGCGGCGGGCAGCACCCGGACGTCGGCCGGAAGCAGCCGGGCCAGGTCGGCGTCCGCGACGGCGAGCGAGCAGCCCGCGCCGGTGACGACCATCTCCAGGCGGTCGGCGGGATAGGAGTCGTCCAACGGCACGTAGGGACGGCCGGTCTTGAGGATGCCGAGGAGTACGGCGACCAGCCGGGCCGAGCGGTGCATCAGGACGGCGACGGGCTCACCGGGCGGGCAGGCGGCCGACACCCGGCGCGCGACGTTCTCGGAGAGGGCGTCCAGCGCGGCGTAGTCGAGGGTCTCGGTACGGTCCTCGACGGCGGTCCGGTCGGGGCCGCGGCGCACGGTGTCGGCGAAGCGGCTGACCAGGGTGGCGGCGCCGGGGTCGAGCAGGGTGCCGAGGCGGGCGCCGCCGTCGTCGGCCCGCGCCAGTTCGATGACCATGCGCCGGATGTCGTCGACGAGGCCGTCGACCGCGGCGCCGTCGAGGATCTGCGTGCGGTGGTTGGCGAGCACGTCGATGCCGGTGGCGGTGTCGGTGACCTCCAGGCCCAGGTCGAAGTGGCCACGCTGGCCGCGCCGGTGGACGAGGGCGGCGAACGGAGCGGCGATGCCGTCGGCGTCGTGCTCGCGCACCCAGTTCTGGTAGGCGAAGGTCACCGTGGGCACGGCGTCCTCGCCGCCGGCGGCCCGGCACAGGCCGGCCAGCCTGGGATAGGGCAGCGAGGCGTGGGCGACGGCGCCGCGCACTTCCTCGTGCAGGGTCGCCAGCCAGTCGGTGACGGGCCGCGCCGGGTCCAGGTCGATGCGCAGCGGCACGGAGTTGACGAAGCAGCCGATCATGGCGTCCTCGTCCTGCGAGGCGCGACCGTAGGTCGGTACGGCCACGAGGAACTCGCGTCGTCCGGTGGACCGGCCGAGCGCGGTGGCGAAGGCGCCGAGCAGCACGGTGAACGGAGTGACACCGGCGCTGCGCGCGGTGCGCGAGAGCAGCTGCGACAGCTCGCCGGGCAGCCGGTACTCGCGGTGCGCGCCCGCGGCCGAGGCCTGTTCGCCGCCTTCGGCGAAGAGCGCGTCGGCCTTCAGCCCGGTCAGCCGGCGGGTCCAGAACGCCTCGGCGTCGGCGTGGCCGCGCGCGGCGTCACGGCGTTCGCGGCGCAGGGCGTCGGCGAACACCGGCGCGGGCAGCGGCTGCGGGGCCTGGCCGGCGCGGGCGGCGTAGAGGGCCGAGAAGTCCTGCTGGACGAGCTCGGCCGAGCGGCCGTCCACGGCGAGGTGATGGGTCGTCAGCTGCAGGACGGCGGTGTCGCCGCTCTCCCACAGCACGGCTCGCAGCAAGGGCTCGGAGGAGAGGGCGAAGCGCCGGTCCGCCTCCTGCCGTACGGCTGCGTCCGCGTCCTGGCCGGCCGGCAGCGGCCGGATGTCCAGGACGGGCGCGGCGGTGGCGGGGACGAAGGAGAGCTCGCCGCGGTGCGGGCGCACGCTGCTCGCGAGCACCGGGTGACGGCGCGCCAGATCCTGCACGGCGCCGCTCAGCGCGGCCCGGTCCGCGCCGTCCACGAGGCGCCAGGCCAGCGAGATGTTGTACGGCGCCGCGGGCGCGGCGGCCTGATCGGCGGCCCACATCCCGGCCAGCCGGTCGGGCAGAGGCATCGCGCCGTCCTCGTACCCGTCCTCGTCCTCGGCCTCGGGCTGCGCGGGCGTGGTGGACACCGGCGCCACGGCGGGCGTTGCGGGGGCCGGCGCCGGCGGGGTCTCGGCGGCGACCGCGGCCGTCAGCTGGGGGCCGTGGCCGGTGAGCAGGGCATCGGCCAGTTCCGTGAGGGTGTTGCTGTCCAGGAGCAGGGCCTGCGGGACCCGGCCGAGGTCCTCCTCCAGGATCCGGCCGAGCCTCATCACCGCGATGGAGTCGACGCCGTACTCGGGAAGCGGCCGGTCCGCGCCGATCATCGCGGCGGGTACGCCGATCGCGCGGCCCACGCGCTGCGCCAGCCAGTCGGTCACCGCCGCGCGCGGGTCCGCGACGGGTGCGGACGGCTCGGGCGTCTGTGCCGGCAGCACCGTCTGCGTCGTCGGCGTGGTCGGCGGCGTCGTGTCGGTGGTGGCTTCGGCGCTCACGCCGAGGGCCTCGCGCCAGACGCTCTGGTCACCGGCCACCAGGGCAACGTGGGCCGCGACCGGCTCGGTGGCGGCCGCGATGCGCGGCCACATCCCGGTGACGGCCGCGGCGGCGGAGACCGGCCGCAGTCCGTAGGTGTCGGTGAGGTAGTCCAGGGCGGCGGGCTCGGGCGCCATGCCCGCGCCGTCGAGGACGGGCCAGCCGACCGAGAGCGTACGGCCCCGGCGGTGTCCCTGCTCCACCCAGCGGGCGCGGGCACGGGCGAAGCCGTCGAGGAAGCCGTTGGCGAAGGCGTAGTCGGACTGTCCCTGGTTGCCGACCAGGGCGGCCAGCGACGAGGCGACGACGAAGAAGTCGAGCGGATGGTCGGCGAAAGCCGCGTCCACCGCGACCGCGCCGAGCACCTTGGCCCGGCACACCTCTTCGACGGTCCGCGGGTCCTTGGTGCGCAGGAACCCGTCCCGCAGCACGCCCGCGGTGTGGACGATGCCCCGCAGGTGCTTGCCCGAGCGTTCCAGCGCGGCGCACAGCTCCGTCAGCTGCTGGGGGTCGGTGACGTCGCACTGGCGGTAGGTGACCGAGCCGCGCGACTCGCGCTGCAGCGCGTCCAGCGCCGCGGCGTCGGGTGCGGAGCGTCCCACCAGCACCAGCTTGGCCGTGGGCCGGGCGGTCCGGATCGCCGACGCGATCTGGCGACCGAGGCCGCCCAGACCACCGACGACCAGGTACGTGCCGCGCGGGTCGAGCAGTTGCGCGGGCTCGGCGGCGGCGAGCGGCGGTTCCGGCGTCAGCACGGCCGTACGGCGGACGCCGTCGGCGCCGAGCAGCACCCAGTCCTCGCCCTCGGGCACGCGGCCCGCGGCCTCGGCCGCGACGGCCGCCGCGGCGCCGCGCGGGTCGCGGGCCCTCCAGGCGGCGTCGACGGTGGCCAGGCGCGGCGAGATCCGCGTGGTCTCACCGGCGACGGTCCGTACGAGGCTGTGCAGGCCGCGCAGGGCGGGCGTGGGCTCGCCGTCCGCCTCGGTGACCAGCAGGACGCGGGTGCCGTTCAGGGCCCGGCAGGTCACCAGCGTGCGGAGCAGGCCGAAGACGGGCTCCAGTACGGCGCCGTTGAAGTGGCGCCAGGCGTCCGGGAGTTGTCCGGAGGTCAGCGGCCGGTCGGCGAAGGCGAGCCGACCGGGCTCACCGGTGAGGTCGACCAGCACGGTGGCGGGAGCGCCGGTGCGCTCCGCTGCCGCCCGCAGACCCGCCTCGGTCGCCTCGGCCATCGACAGCCGTACGGCGGCCACGTCACAGCCATCGGCCGCGAACCCGCCACCGATCGTCCACACCGTGCCGGCGTCGTCGGTGGCCGCGGCCGGTGCCTCACGCCACTCGGTGCGGTACCCGGCGAGAGCCGGCGCCTCCTCGGCGATGGCGTCGGCGGCGGGGACGGGGTGGGAGGCGACGGCGGCCGTGGGGGCGGCCGGAGTGGTGACGGCAGCCGCAGGAACGGCCGGGGCAACAGCGGCCGCGGGAACAGCCGGGGCGGTAACGGCCGCAGAACCTGCCGGCGCGGCAACCGCCGCCGAGCCCGCCGGCACACCCGTCCCGCCGCCGCGCTCCTCCACGCTGATCCGGAACCCTTCGGCCTCGGCCAGCAGTTCGCCGGAGTCCACGGCGATCAGCCGCAGGTCGAAGACGTGGATGCCGGACGCGTCCGCGGCGGCCCGCACGCGGCGGGCGTGGACGTACGCGGTGCCGGTGACCGGTGCGAAGACGGTCAGCCGGTCGATGGCCAGCGGCCGGTAGCGGCGGCGGGCCTGCGGGTCCTCGGCGAGCAGCAGGAACGCGGCGGCCTGGCAGGCGCCGTCGAGCAGGGCCGGGTGCAGCACATGGCGTCCGTCGCGGTCCTCGCCGTCGGGCAGTCGCAGTTCGGCGGTGGTCTCCTCGGTGCCGCGCAGCGCACGGCGTACGGTCCGGTAGAGCGGGCCGTAGGCGAAGCCGTGGCCGGCGAACGCCCGGTAGAACTCCTCGCCGTCCAGACCGCCGGCGGCGAGGTGCCGGTCCAGGTCGGCGGGACGGTAGCGCAGCGCGGGGCGGACCGGGTCGGCGCCGTCGGGCTCGGTCCAGCCCTGGGCGACGGGCAGGCCGCCCGCCTGCTCGGTGCCGGTGTCCACGCGGAACCTGCGTGCGCCGTCGGCGTCGGGCGCCTCCAGCTCGGCGCGGACCGTCATCGGCAGGCCGACGGCGGGCGCGGGCCACGTCAGATCGCGGATCGTGCTGCGGTACGGGGAGACGTCCGCGGTCAGCAACGCCTCGTAGACCAGCTCGGGGTGGAAGGCGCCGGGCAGCAGCGGCGCACCGTCGACGACGTGGTCGGCGACCCAGCGGGAGGCGCCGCCGAGCCGGACGGTGACCGTGCGGGAGAGCGGTGTGTGCACGGTGTCGGCGAGCGGGAGGTCCACCGGCCGGCCGCCGTCGGCGGCCTGCGCGTCGGGCAGTGTGCAGCGACGGCGGGCGAAAGGCGTCGTCGGCAGCGCCACGCGGCGGCCGGTGGCGGCCGCACGCGGCTGGTGGCCCTGGGTCACCCAGTCCACGGCTTCCGCGGGGGCGTCCTCGGGTGTCCGGTCGGCCGTCACCACGTCCGGGTGGTCCCGGCCCTCGGCGAGCGCGGTCAGCGCCTCCAGGAGGCGGCGGCGGTCACCGGCCGTGACCGCGGCCCGGTGCGGCCACGTCTCGCGGCCGTCGCGCAGGGTACGGGCCACGTCGGCCAGGGAGGCCGGGCCGCCGAGCAGCCGCTCGGGTCCGGAGGCCGGTGCGAGCGCGTCGGCGAGGCGCCGGGCCACGGTGCGCAGGCGCTCGGCGTCGGGTGCGGACAGCGGCAGGACGACCGGAGCGGTCGCCACGGCATCCGCCGGCTGCGGCTGCCGGTACTCCTCCAGCACCACGTGGGCGTTGGCGCCACCGGCGCCGAAGGAGCTGACGGCGGCCCGGCGCGGCAGCGCGCGGCCCCGCTCGTCGGTGCGGGCGGGCCACAGCTCGCCGCGCCGCTGGATGCGCAGCGGTGTGCCGTCGAGTTCGAGCTTGGGGTTGATCCGCTCGGCGTGCAGGGTGGGCACCAGCTGGCCGTGCCGGAGCTGGAGGATGGCCTTGGTCAGTCCGGCGATGCCCGCGAAGGCCTCGCCGTGTCCGATGTTGGACTTCACCGATCCGACGCGTACGGTGTCCTGCGTTCCGGAGGCGGCGTGCTCGCCGAACGCCAGGGCCAGCGCGCGCAGTTCGATGGGGTCGCCCAGCTCGGTGCCGGTGCCGTGGGCCTCGATGTAGTCGACGGTGCCGGGTTCGACGCCGGCGCCTTCGAGGGTCGCGCCGATCAGGGCGGCCTGGGCCAGCGGGTTCGGGACGGTGTAGCCGCCCGTTCCGCCGCCGTGGTTGAGGCCGGTGCCGCGGATCACCGCGTAGATCGTGTCGCCGTCGGCCTCGGCGCGGTCCAGGCGCTTGAGGACGACCGCGCCTGCGCCTTCGCCCGGTACGAAGCCGTCGCCTCCGGCGCCGAACGCCCGGGTGTGCGCGCCGCGCGAGGGCATGCCGAGGGCGCACAGGCCGGTGAACCGGTCGGGGTGCAGGTAGAGGTTGACGCCGCCGGCCAGCGCCAGATCGGCCTCGCCGTCCCGCAGCGCCCGGCACGCCAGGTGCAGCGCGGTCAGCGAGGAGGAGCACATGGTGTCGACCGTCAGGCTGGGCCCGCTCAGGTCGAGGGCGTGCGAGACGCGGTTGGCGACGGAGGCCGCCGCCGTGACGGCGTACTCGGGATTGTCGGCGCCGGCCAGCCGGGCCTCGTGCTGGGCGATGAGGTGGCTGTTGGCGGTGACACCGGCGAACACGCCGACGCGGGGTCCGCCGGCGCCGCCCGCCAGGCTGCGGCGCGCGTATCCGGCGGTCTCGAAGGCCTCCCACGCCACTTCGAGGAACATCCGCTCCTGCGGGTCCATCACGGCGGCGTCGCGCGGCGTGATCCGGAACAGTTCGGGGTCGAAGCGGTCCCAGTCCTCGACGAAGCAGCCGTAGCGGGCGTAGCCGCCGCCGAGGGTGCGTGCGGTGCGCCAGTCCCACCGGTCGGCGGGCACTTCGGTGACCGGCGTGTGCCCGGCGACGAGCAGCTGCCAGAAGTCGTCGACGTCCCGGGCGCCGGGATAGCGGCCGGCGAGACCGACCACGGCGATGGCCGGGCGCGCTCCGGTGTCCTCGACGGTGCGCCGGACCGGCTCGGGGACGACGGCCGGGGAGGCGGTCTCGGGCCGTACGGCGATGGGCGGCTCGATGACGGACGGGGCGATGACGGACGGCTCTGCGACCGCGAACGCGGTCGCCGGTGCCGGTGCCGGCACGGGCGCGAGGTGGCGGGCCAGGGTCCGCAGCGTCGGGTGTTCGAACAGGACGGTGGACGGGATGTCCCGGCCCGGGAAGCGCACGCGCAGTTCGCCGGTGAGCTCCTGGTTGAGCAGGGAGTCCACACCGATCGACGGGAAGTCGGCGTCCAGGTCGAGCAGATGGGCCGGCCGGCCGGTGAGTTCGGCGACGATGCCGGTCAGCTCGGGAAGGACGTCCAGGCCCGCGCCGCCGACCGTCGGAGCCACGGCCGCCGCCCGCGCCTGCGGCGCGGTGGGAGCCGCTGCGCGCGGCGGCGTGGTGGTGGCGGCCGCGCGTGCGTCGATCCAGTGGGCCAGGTCGTCGACGGTGCGGTGCTCGAAGATGGCGGTGGCGGAGATCTCGCCGAACCGCCGCGAGACGGCGGCCACCAGCTCCATGTTCAGCAGCGAATCGATGCCGAGTTCCTGCCACGGCAGGTGGCCGGGCACGGGAGCCTGCGGGTCACCGAGCAGTTCCCGGACGATCTCGCGGATACCTTCGGCACTGCCGGCGGAGGCCGCGGCCTCCGGCGCTGGGGCCGGGCGGCCGCATCGCAGCAGGGCGACGCAGCCGGGTATCTCGCGTACGTGGTCGGCCTGTTCGAGCTGCCAGCCGCAGGCGTCCAGCAGCGCGCGCCAGCGGGCGACGTCCAGCAGCGGGCCGTGCGGCATGCGGTACTGCTCGTCGACGAAACGCCACCATCCGTCGGTCAGACCGAAGGTGAGGGTGTAGACCGCGGCCGGCGAGACCAGCTCGACCAGCATCATCCGGCCGCCGGGTGCCAGCAGCCGGCCCGCGTGGCGCAGGGTGGTGGTCAGGTCGCGGGTGGCGTGGAGGACGTTGCTGGCGACCAGCAGGTCGTAGTGACCGGGGTCGAAGTCCTGGGCCTCGGGGGCCTTTTCGATGTCCAGCAGCCTGGGCACGACGCGGTCGCCGAAGCGGCGCCTGGCGTGGTGGAGGAAGGCCTGCGAGACGTCGGTGTAGGTGTATTCGACGTCCTCGACGCCCTGCCGTGCCAGCGCGGCCAGCGCCGCCGCCGTCGTACCGCCGACTCCCGCGCCGATCTCCAGGATGCGAGGACGGCGGCCGGTGTCGGCCGCGAGCTGCCGCGCGGCGGCGGCCAGCGCGTCGGCGGCGGCCTGGTTGACCGGGTCGAAGAGCCGGTTGCCGCTGTAGATGGCGGAGACGGAGCTGAGGTCGCCGCCGGGGAACAGGACGCCGGTGGGAGGCTGTTCGCCGCGCAGCACGGGGCCGTAGGCGGCCAGGGCGCGGTCGAGCAGTTCGACGTGTCCGCGCAGATCGGGGCAGTCGGCGAGCAGGCCGTCCCGGGTGCGCTCCAGCTCCGCGGTGCTCGGGGCGTACGTGTCGTCGCGGGTGAGCAGTTCGAGGATGGCCGCCAGCAGGCGCCGGTGCTCCGGCACCACGCCGAGCCGGGCCGCGGCGGCGTCGACACCGCCGAAGGCCGCGGCGCGGTCCAGGCCGAGTCCGGCCATCGTACGGGCCAGCGCCGCGCGGGCGTAGTGATCGAGCCGGTGCGCCGGGTCCACGGGTGCCGTCGGCCGGGTCAGCGGCCGGAGCGGTTCGGGATCGCCGGAGACGGCGACGATGTGTGCGTCAGTACCGGACATGCCCGCTTCCAACGCGGCCACTCCCCTCTCAGGTGCGAAGTCGGTCAGCCCCGGGTACTGGCGCCGGACGTGTGCGGTGTAGTGCCGGGCGAGCCCGGTGTCGCGCCACAGGCCCCAGCCGAAGGCGCGGACGCGCAGGTCCCGTTCGCCGTCCACGGCGGTGGCGTAGTGGTCGAGGAACGCGTTGGCCGCCGCGTAGTTGAGGCCGCCGATGCTGCCGAACAGCCCGGCGACGGACGAGAACAGCACCAGGCTGGTGCCGGGGCGCAGCGCGCGGCGCAGGTTGAGGACGGCGGTGACCTTGGTGTCGAGTACGTGGTCGATGTCGGCGGAGGTGAGCGTGGTGAGCAGGCCGTCGCTCACCGAGCCGACGCTGTGGACGATGCCGTCCGGCTCGCCGAAGGCGGCCCGGCAGTCGTCGAGTACGGCCGTCACGTCGGCTGTGTCGGTGACATCGCCGGTGCGGTAGCGGGCGCGCGCGCCGGCCGCGTGCAGTTCGCCGAGCAGGGCCCGGATCTCCTCGTTCTCGGCCGAGCGGCCGACCAGCAGGACCGAGGCCCGGTAGCGGGCGGCGAGATGCCGGGCCACTTCGGCCCCGATGCCGCCGGCTCCGCCGAACAGCACGTAGGTGCCTCCGGTACGGAAGCCGGACACGCCGTCCGGTACGGGCCGCTCGGTGAGGACCTGCCGCAGCCGGCGGGAGCCGCGCAGCGCGAGGAGAGGCACGGCGTCGGCGCACGGCTCGGTGAGGGCGCGGGCCAGGGCCGTACCGTCGCAGGTGGTGAGGTCCTCGGCGAGGTCTACGGCGGCGGCGGTGAGCCGGGGCACTTCTCTGGGCAGGGTGCGCAACGCGCCGAGCAGGGCGCCTTGGAGCGACGCACCTGCGGACAGCGGCCTGCCGTCGGGCGCGGCCAGTCCCGTGGTGAGGAGCCTGACCTCGGCACGGACGGCGGCCTCGCGCAGCACCTGGGCGGTGGTCAGCAGCGCGGCGAGCCAGCCGCGCAGCGCACCGGTGCCGTCGGCGTCCTCGGTCCAGCGCGCGCCGCCGACCAGCAGGGCCACGGAGAGCGGCCGGCCGGCCGCCGCGGTCACGGCCGCGGCCAGCCGCTCACGGTCAACTCCCTGTCCGTCGACGCGGTGCAGCGCGCCATCGGGCAGTGCGAGGCCCGCCGCCAGGGAAGCGGTGTGGCGGTCGTGCAGGACGAGGGTGACGGTGCCGTCGGCAGGGACACCTTCTCCGGCGTCTCCTGCGTCTCCGGCTTCCTCGGACCACTCGGGCGAGAAGATCCGGACGGGGTCGGCGGCGAGGGAGTCGGCTGCGGTCGCGCCGGCGGGCAGGAGCAACAGTCCGCGCACCTGCACGACCGGATGGCCCGCGGCGTCGGCGATGTCGAGGTCCACCGTGTCGTGCGCGGCGCCGTCCTCGGCGCGGTGCAGCACCACCTGCGCGCGCTCGGGAACCTCGCCGGTCCAGGTCAGCCGGTCGATGGCGGCGGCGACGCGCGGACGGCCGGGCTCGGACAGGGCGCAGGCGGTCTGAAGTGCCGCGTCGAGCCAGCCGATCCGCCGGGTGCGGGCCTGCTCGGCCTCGGCCTCGGGCGCGGTGAGCGTGGCGGTGGCCCAGCGGCCCGCGCGCCGTACCTCGCCGACCACGCGGTAGGCAGGACCGACGTCGATGCCCAGACGGGTCAGTGTCGCGGTGAGATCCACGGTGACGGCGCCGTCGAACCGTCCGTCTCCCGGGGTCAGGGCCGAAGGCGGCGGGGCCTGGTCGGCGACGGCACGGGCGCAGACACGGTCCTGGTGGAGAACGGTGATCGCGGCCGTGCCTGCGGTGTTCTCGATGTGCCGGGTGAGCCGCAGTGCACGGTCGAAGGGCACCGGACGCAGGAACCGTATGTCGCGCAGGGCCGTGGCACCGGCCTGCGACATGGTGTCGAGCAGCAGCGCTCCAGGAGCGATGGCGCGGCCGCCGACCCGGTGCGAGGCGAGCGGATGGTCCACGGGCAGCACGAGGGCGCCGGCCTCCTCGCCGCTGTCGCTTCCGCTGTCGTTTCCGCTGTTCTTTGCGCTCTCCTCACCGCTCGCCTCACCGCTGTGCTCGCCGCCGTACGCGGCGCGGTGTTCTGGCCGGCGGCCGGCGGGCAGCCAGAACGGTTCGCCTTGGAAGGGGTAGGGCACCAGCGGGATGCGGCGTGGCGGTTCGCCGTCCGTCCACAGCTGCGACCAGGAGACACTCCGGCCGGAGAGCCAGTCCCGGGCCAGGTCGCGCTCGGCGGTGCGGGCCAGGCGGTCGAGGGCGGCGAGGTGATCGGCGGTCGCGGTGCACGGGTGCCGCTGTCCGGTCGCGAAGGCGCGGGCCGCGGCGGCCAGTCCGGCCGGGTCGCCGGCCGTGATCAGCATCCGGTGGGTCAGCGAGCGGCGTCCGCTCTGCAGCGTCCACGCCGTTTGGCGCAGGTCCACGGATCCGTCCTCGACCAGGTCCGCGAGGTCGGCGGCCAGCCGGGCGAGGGCGCCGGGAGTGGCTGCCGACAGTGGTACGGCGAGCACGGCGCCGGGTTCGGCCGGGGCGGGGGCGGGGTCGAGCTGGGGGGCCTCTTCGAGGACGGCGTGGGCGTTGCTGCCGCCGAAGCCGAAGGCGCTCACCGCGGCGCGACGAGGAGCCGCGCCCGGGACGCGGGGCCAGGCGACGGTGTGGTCGGCGATGGCGAGCGGAGTGCCGTCGAGGTCGATGTGCGGGTTGAGGCCGGTGAAGTTGGCGTTGCCGGGGATGGTCTGGTGCCGTAGCACCTGTACGGCCTTGATCAGGCCCGCGAGTCCGGACGCGCCTTCCAGGTGGCCGATGTTGGACTTGGCCGATCCCACCCAGAGCCGGCCCTCGGGACCCGCAGCCTGTGCCGGCATGCCGTGCGGCTCGGCGGCCAGTGCCTCGCGGAACGCCTCCAGCTCGATCGGGTCGCCCAGCGGGGTGCCGGTGCCGTGCGCCTCCAGGAAGCCGAGGTCCGCGGCGCGCAGACCCGCGCGTTCCAGTGCGGTACGCACCAGGGCGGTCTGTGCCTTGGGATTGGGCGCGGTCAGGGCCGCGGCGCGGCCGCCGTGGTTGACGGCCGTACCGCGCAGGACGGCGAGTACCGGGTCGCCGTCGGCGATGGCCTTGCGCAGCGACTTGAGCACCACCCAGCCCGCGCCCTCACCGCGCACGAACCCGTCGGCCGCTGCGTCGAAGACCCGGCTGTCGCCGTGCGGCGAGAGCATGCCGGCCCGTTGGAAGGCCCGCGCGTTGAAGGCGTTGCTGAGCAGGTTGGCCGCTCCGGCGAGCGCGATGTCGCAGTCGCCGGAGCGGATCGCGGACTCCGCGAGCGCGAGTGCGGTCAGGGCTCCCGAGCACGCGGTGTCGATGGTGATGCTGGGGCCGGTGAAGTCGTAGGTGTGGGAGATGCGGTTGGCGAGGAAGGCGGGGAAGGTGCCGACGGTGGCGTATCCGTCGGCGGCGTCCCGGTCCACCAGTTGCTCGCGGTAGTCGTAGCTGCATGCGGCGGCGAAGACACCGACGGGCGTGCCGGCCAGGTCGTCCGGGTGGAGCGCGGCGTGCTCCAGCGCGTGCCAGCTGAGTTCGAGCAGGGCCCGCTGCTGCGGGTCCATGGAGGCCGCCTGGCGCGGTGAGATGCCGAAGAACGCGGCGTCGAAGAGGTCCACGCGCTCCAGCAGGCCGGCCCGGAAGCCCTCGGGCGCCTCGCCGGCGAGCCTGCCGGGCGGCACCGGGCCGATCCGGCAGCCCGCCTCGGCCAGCAGCGACCAGTAGGCCTCCGGGCCGTCGGCACCGGGCACCCGGCAGGCCATGCCGATCACGGCGATGCCGTCGTCCGGGCGTCCGGGGCCTTCGGTGACCGTCGCGGGCCGCGCGGCGGTGACGGAGGTGGTGACGGGAGCGGTGACGGGAGCGGTGGCGTCCGGAGTCTGCTCGGGCGTCGGTGCGGGCTCCGGGAGCTGACCGGCCAGATCGCGCAGCGTGGGGTAGCGCCACATGGCGGTGGCGGGCAGGTGGACGCCGAAGACCCGGCGCGCCTCCCGGATCAGTTGCAGCGCACGCGCGGAGTCGAAGCCCTGCTCGCCCAGGGGCCGGTCGGGGTCCAGTGGATGGCCGATCACCTCACGGGCCAGTTCGGTGAGCCGCTCCAGCGCCGTGGCACCGGCGGGTGCGAGGGCGGCCGGCTCCGGTTCGTGAACGGTTACGGCTGCGGGAACCGCGGCGGTGTCCTCGTTCGTGCTCGGGGCGAGCGCCGTGCGCAGTGCTTCGAGATAGAGCGCGGCCTCGCGGCCGTTGAAGATGGTGTGGTCGAACGAGAGGACGGCGCGGCGCACCGCCTTGGCGCCGGAGCGCTCGGGACTGCCGAGGAACAGGGTGGCCGCGGCCGGAGCCACCACGACCGGGATCGCGAAGGTCGCGCCCTCGTCGCCGAGGTGCGAGAGCGTCAGCGTGACGCGGCCGTCCGCCTGGGACTCTCCGGCGAGCGCACGCTCGACGGCGTCGGCGTACCGGCGGCCGAATTCCGCCTCGTCCAGCAGGTCGGCGCCGCGCACCACGCCGACGGTCAGGTCGCCGTCGTCCGTGGCACAGGCGATGCCGAGGTCCACGTGGTCGAAGACCCGCAGTCGGTCCGTGCCGCTGTGGCGCGAGCGCAGTTGCGGGAAGTCCGCGGCCACGCGGGCGGCGAGATGGGCGAAGACCTGGAAGGCGGTGGTGAAACCGCCGGCCCCCGGCTCCGCCCGCCGGTCGCGCAGCGCCCGCTCCAGCAGCTCGGCGTCGATCTCGGTGGCCACCACAGCGGGCACGACGCTCGCGGCGCTCCCTCGCAGGGCCCGGTTCAGCTCGCGCTGACGGGCGCTCACCGGAACGTCCGTGAAGCCCGCGGCAGCCGCAGACGGATTCTCGTCCGCACGCTCCTCCCGGACACGCCCCCGATCCACGAAGGCATCCACACCGGCCGACATACCGGCGGCGGGCGAGTTCTCGTCCGGGCGTATCTCCTGGGCGTTCCGCTTGGCCAGGAAGGCTTCCAGGTCGGCCGGCATCAGGCTGTTGCCGCGCGCGGGAACGGTCGCGAGGAGGTCTTCGTCGATGCCGAGTCTGCGGGCGTGGGCGCGGGTGCGTGGCGGGATGCGCAGCACGCCCGCCGGAGTCGTGCCCGGCCGGCCCAGCGGCGAGGCGCCCTGCGCGGGCTGTTCGGCAGCGGGCTCCGTGCGCACCGGCTCCGCGGGTCCGGCCGGTTCGATCTCGGCGACCGCGCCGCCGATGGGCACGGTCTGTCCCTCCTCCACCAGCCAGGCCCGCAGCAGCCCCGACGTCGGCGACTCGATCTCGACGGCCGCCTTGTCGTGCTCCATCTCGTAGAGCACCTCGTCCTTGGCGACGGTCTCGCCGGGCTGCTTCAGCAGGCGCACCATCCGCACTTCGACGATTCCCTCGCCCAGGCGCGGAATCGTCAGCGTGGTGAGCGTGGTCTGCCGCGCGGTCTGTTTCGTCGTCTCACTCATGCCAGCACCGATCGGATGGCCGCGACCACGTCGTCCACCATCGGGAGGACGGCGTTTTCGAGGTCGGGGTGGAAGGGGACGTGGACGTCGTCTCTGGCGACCAGCCGGGGTGGGGCCAGGAGGGAGTAGAACTCGTCGTCGCTGCCGAGGAGTTCGGCGAGCACGCCGGCGCCGAAGCTGCTGGTCCTGTTGTCTTCCTGGACGACGACCAGCCGGCCGGTACGGCGCAGCGACGCGGCCACCGTGTCGCGGTCCAGCGGGACGAGCCAGCGCAGGTCGATCACCTCGACGTGCACGCC
This sequence comes from Streptomyces sp. NPDC001709, assembly GCF_053596375.1. Classification (NCBI taxonomy): domain Bacteria; kingdom Bacillati; phylum Actinomycetota; class Actinomycetes; order Kitasatosporales; family Streptomycetaceae; genus Streptomyces; species Streptomyces sp. NPDC001709. Next base: position 236,440 of record NZ_JBSFGB010000010.1, read on the forward strand.
CTCGGTGCTCAGCGCGGCGGCCGCCTCGGTGCCAAGCTCTGTGCCGTTGCCCCAGGTCACGACCGTGACATCGGTGCCGGAGCGGAGCAGTCGGGCGCCGTGTACGGGTGCCGGGGCCTGCTGTGGCCGGTTCTGGCGCCGCATCAGGTGTTTGGGCAGCAGGATCAGCGTCGGGTCGTCGGCCTCGAAGGACTCCAGGAAGGCCGCCTCGGTGTCCTCGGGGGTGGAGGGAACGATCACGCGCAGTCCGGGCAGGTGGGTGAAGAGGCTCTCGTTGCTCTGGCTGTGCCAGATACCGCCGCCGGGCAGGTAGCCGCCCCATGGCGCGTAGATGACCGCCGGGCAGGTCCATGCCGAGGCGGTGCGCCACCGCAGCGTGGTGAGCTGGGACGCGATCTGGTTCCAGGCGGGCCCGGCGAAGTCGACGAACTGCAACTCGACGACCGGGCGCATACCGACGGCGGCGAGCCCGACGGCCGTACCGACGATGGTGGCTTCGGCCAGCGGCGAATTGCTCATCCGCTCTCCCGCCAATTCGCCCAGGCCCTTGGTGAAGCCGAAGACGCCGCCCTTGGGGTCGTCGATGTCCTCGCCGAAGAGGACGAGTTCGGGATGGCGTTCGAGGCCGGTGCGCAGAGCCCGGTTGACGGCCTCGACGATGGTGCCACCGCACGGACGGGTCGGCGCCGCGGCGGCCTCCCGTCCGGAGGGCTCCGCGAAGAGGTGTTCCATCACGGCGGCGGGGTCACCGGTGGGTTCGGCGGCGACCCGGTCGAAGGTCTCCTCGACGCTCCGGGCCAGCCGGGCCCGGGTCCGCTCGACCCAGTCGTCGTCGATCAGACGCTCCCGTGTCAGCCGGCCGGTGAAGAGCTCCACCGGGTCGCGCATGGCGGCGAGTTCCTCGGGCGAGCGGTAGAGGCGGTGGTCGTCGGAGGAGGTGTGCGAGTCGAGCCGGTCCAGGACGCACCACAGGACGGCGGGGCCGTCGCCGCGCCGGACGCCCGGCAGGACATCGGCCGCGGCCGCGTGGACGGCGTCGGGGTCGGAGCCGTCCACCACGGTGGTGATGGCGTCCGGAAGGAGGCCCAGGCGCAGCGGGGACAGGCCGTCGGTCGGAGTGCTGATGCCGTAGCGGTTGTCCGACACCAGGAATACGACGGGAAGTTTCCGCTCGATGGCGAAGGCGACCGCCTCGAAGAATTCTCCCTGTCGTGTCGAGGCGTCTCCGATGGAGCAGACGACCACATTGTCGCGGCCGCGCATCATTCCCGCCCAGGCGGCACCGACGGCGGGCAGGCACTGGCTGCCGGTGGGGCTGGCGAGGGAGAATACATTTCCTTGCGGATGGCTGAAGTGCGAGCTCATATTGCGGCCGGCGGAATGGGATTCGGCCTTTGCCATGACATCGCGGGCCTGTGCCTCGGCGTCCATGCCGCGGGCCAGCATCAGGGTGCGGTCGCGGTAGTGGGGGAAGATCAGATCCTCGGGTTTCAGCAGTTCACACAAGGCGCCGAGTCCCTCGTGGCCTGCCGAGGAGATATGGAACCAAGCCTGGCCCTGCCGCAGCACGATGCCCGACCTGCGGTCGCATTCACGGGAGAGCAGCATCTGCTCCAGGAAGGCGACCCGGCGCTCCAGCGGAATTCCCGCGACATTTTCGGCGGCAGGCGTGGGCCCCGCCTCACCGGTTATCCGTACATTCTTCGTCTCGGTCACCGAAGCAGCGTCGGGCACAGCGTGTCTCCACGGTTGTCAGGATTCCAACCCAGCTTGGGTACAAGAAAATTATGTTGGCTCCATGGAGGCCGGACAATCGCTCCTGACAACGATTTTCCGGCTCGCCGGACTCCGCCGTAGGGACCACTGGACCGGCCTCTCACTCCCAGGAGGGAGAGGTGGCCTCCGTCAGGAGGCAGGCAGAACTCAGGGCCCGCAACCGGGATGCCGGTCGCGGGCCCTGACGAGGGCCGGCCGGAGCACTGCTCACGGCCGGCTTCGTCCACTCACGCGCGGGTCACGCGCAGAGGGAGCGAGCGGGGGCCGAAGAGCCCTTCGCGGTGGTAGTCGATCTTCGTTCCGGGAGCGATGCGGATGTCGGAGAACCTGCGCAGCAGCGCTTCCAGCGCGATCTTGCCCTCCAGCCGCGCCAGCGGACCGCCCAGGCAGTAGTGGATGCCGTGGCCGAAGGCGACCTGCTGGTTGTTGGCACGGCGCGGATCGAAGCGCTCGGGGTCGGCGAAGACGCGCTCGTCGCGGTTGGCCGACAGCAGCGACGGGCTCACCATGCGGTTGGCCGGGATGGTCACTCCGTTCACCGTGACCTCCTGCGTCGTGACGCGGGCCATCAGCGTGATCGGCGGACGCTGGCGCAGCACCTCCTCGATCACCCCCGGAACGAGCGAGACATCGGCCCGCAGCTCCGCCGCGACCTGCGGGTTCTCCTCCAGGCACAGCACGGTGTTGCCCAGCAGCAAGGAGGTGGAGACATGGCCCGCCATCAGCAGCAGCGCACCGAACTCGACGATCTGACGGTCGGTCAGCCGCTCGCCCTCCACCTCGGCGGCGACCAGGCGGGAGATCAGGTCGTCGCCGGGGTTGGCGCGACGGTCGTCGACGTGCTCCTGGAGGTAAGCGTGCATCTCCTTGAGCGGCTCTTTGACCAGCCGCTCGTAGTCGTCGCCGGCGTCGTCGCCGAACTGCATGTCCACCGGGTCGTCGACCTGCATCGACAGCATCCGGTCCGACCAGCTGCGAAACAGCGTCCGGTCCTCCGCCGGTACGCCGAGCAGCTCGGCGATGACGATGACGGGCAGCGGGTAGGCGAAGTCCGCCACCAGGTCGAACTCGTCGCCGTCGATCCCGTCCAGCAGCTGGGCGGAGAGCTCGACGATGCGCGGCTGGAGCTCGGAGACAGTGCGCGCGGTGAACGCCTGGCTGACCAGCCGGCGCAGCTTGCGGTGCAGCGGCGGGTCGATGACGGAGAGGATCTCCTCGCTCAGCGCGCTGGAGTCCGGGCGCAGCCGGCTCAGGTCGGAGGAGAAGACGGCCGGATCGGACGAGACGGCGAGCACATCGGCGTGCCGGTACACGTGGAACACCCCGTACTCGTCCTCGCGGACCGGGTGTTCGTCGCGCATGGCGCGCAGCCAGGCGAACATCTCGTGGCCGCCGTCGGTCATGCTCGGCGGCGTGGACTGGGTCTGCTGGGCCATCGTCGGTTCCTTCTGCGGGGTACAGGTCGGGGTTGTGGCGCGGCGCGCGGGCGGCCGGTGTTCGCTCAGCTGCGCAAGGCGCCCACGGGGACGGCGGTGGCCGTCACGGGGGCCAGGTCGTACGGGTCGAGGGCGTCGGCGGGGTGGTGCTCGATGCGCAGCCGCAGGCCCAGGTCGTGCTCGGCGGCCGCTTCCAGGAGCACCTCCAGCGCCAGGTGGTCCTCCAGCGCGAAGCCGGTCGAGTCGAAGACCGTCAGCTCGGCGCGCCGGGCGTGCGCCAGGGCCGGGTTCGCGCACAGCTCGCCGAGGCTGTCGGCCCACTGGTGAGGGGCGAGGCGCTGGCACTCGCCTTCGCGGTGGGCCTGCTCCGGGTGGTCGGGAGTGACGTAGGCGCGGTGCAGCAGTCCCAGCGGCAGCTCCGTCTTGCCGACCAGGTCGGCTCCGATGGCGTTGATGTGCAGGTGGGGCCGGGTGGGAACGTCGGGCAGCACCGGGCCCTGGCCGATCGGCACGGAGGTCGCGGTGCAGATGACGTCCGCCTCGGCGGCGATCTCCTCGGGCGTCGCCACCCGCACGTCCAGGCCGAGGAAGGCGACCCGCTCGGCGTAACTGGCCGCGTGCACGGGGTCGGTGTCCCAGACCAGCGCCCGCTCCAGCGGCAGCACGCGGGTGAGCGCGTGCAGTTGGGTGACCGACTGCGCGCCCGCACCGATCAGTCCCGCCACCCGGCTGTCCGGCGCCGCGAGCAGCCGGCTGGCCACCGCGGAGGCGGCTCCGGTACGGATGGCGGTGAGCAGCACTCCGTCGGTGAGCGCGGTCAGCGCGCCGGTGGTGTCGTCGAAGCGGGCCACGGTGCCGATGATGGTGGGCAGGCCGAAGCGGTCCGGGTTGCCGGGACTGTAGCCGACCGTCTTGAGCGTGATGCTGTCACCGGCCTCGCGGTGCGGCATCCATTCCCAGATGCCCGGCACCGGTTCGGCACGCTCGAAGCCGCCGCGCTGCGGGGAGAGCGCGCGCTCGCCGCGGCCCACCTCGGCGAGGCCGCCGGCGAGCCGGTCGATGACCCGGTCCATCAGGGCGTCGCGGCCGACGGCGTGCAGCACCTGCGCCACATCGCGCTCGCTCAGGACCCAGGTCTCCATGAAACGCTCCCCAAAACCTCGTCGTTGCCACCGGTCACCGGCTGCGACTTGCGCACGCAGCCTCACCGAGTCACCTGACACGTCCCTGATCCTCCGCTGACGGACCGCGGACGGGACGTCCCGCGGGCCCGGGTCAGCACCGCGTCAAGGCCGTGTCATCACCACCGTCGACGCTGGCCCCGCCCTGCGCCGCGCCCAGCGGCACAAGGAGGACCACAGCAGCACCGATGAAAGGACGAGTGAATGCTGAAAGGATGTGTGCCCTGGCCGCAGGACGTGGCCGAGCGGTACCGCGCCGCGGGGTACTGGCGCGGTGAGACGCTCGGCGGCCTGCTGCGCGACTGGGCGGCGGCCTACGGCGACCGGGTCGCGCTCGTGGCGGGTGACGGCGGCCGGGTGACCTACCGCGAGCTGGACGCCTGGGCGGACCGGCTGGCGGCCGGCTTCGCCGAGCGCGGCATCGCCTCCCGTGACCGCGTCGTCGTACAACTGCCCAACGCTCCGGAGTTCGTCGCCGTCTGCTTCGCGCTCTTCCGCCTCGGCGCGCTGCCGGTCTTCGCCCTGCCCTCGTACCGCGTCCACGAGATACGGCACCTGGTCGAGCTCTCCGGAGCCGTCGCCTACGTGATCCCGGACGAGTTCAAGGGCTTCGACCACCGCGCACTCGCCCGTGATATCCGCGCCGAACTCCCGCAGGTCGCCCAGGTCTTCGTCGCGGGCGACGCAGAGGGCGAGGACGAGGCGTTCACCTCGCTCCGCGACCTCGAGCGCGAGCCGGTCGAGCTCGCCGATCCCGACGCCGGCGACGTCGCGTTCTTCCTGCTGTCCGGCGGTACGACGGCCCTGCCCAAGCTCATCCCGCGCACCCACGACGACTACGCCTACCAGGCCCGTATCACCGCGGAGATCTGCGAACTCGGCGAGGACACCGTCTACTTGGCGGTCCTTCCGGTCGAGTTCAACTTTCCCTGGGGCTGCCCGGGCATCATCGGGGTGCTGGGCAGCGGCGGCCGCGTGGTCTTCGCCGAGAGCCCCGGTCCCGAGGTGTGCTTCCCGCTGATCGAGCGTGAAGAAGTCACCCTCACCTCGGTGATCCCGACCATCGTGCACCTGTGGCTGCAGGCCGTGGAACACACCTCCCACGACCTCTCCAGCCTGCGCGTCCTGCAGGTCGGCAGCTCCAAGCTGCACGACGAGGTCGCCGCCCGCATCGAGCCGGCCCTCGGCGTGCGGCTCCAGCAGGTCTTCGGCATGGCCGAGGGCCTGCTGACCTTCACCCGCTACGACGACCCGCAGACCACGGTGCTCACCACCCAGGGCCGCCCGGTCTCGCCCGCCGACGAGATCCGCGTGGTGGACGCCGCCGGGCAGGAGGTGCCCACCGGCGCCATCGGCGAGCTCGTCACCCGCGGCCCGTACACGCTGCGCGGCTACTACCGGGCGCCGGAGCACAATGCCACGGCCTTCACCGAGGACGGCTTCTACCGCAGCGGCGACCTGGTACGGCGCACCGAGACCGGAGAGATCGTGGTCGAAGGCCGGGTGAAGGACGTCATCATCCGCGGCGGCGACAAGGTCTCCGCGACCGAGGTCGAAGGCCATCTGACCGCGCATGCCGGCGTGCAGCAGGCGGCCGTGGTGCCGATGCCGGACAAGGTGCTGGGCGAGAAGACGTACGCGTTCATCATCCCGGCCGACCCGGCGGCCGCGCCCACCCTGCCCGAGCTGCGCAAGCTGCTGCGCGGGCGCGGAGTCGCCGACTACAAGCTGCCGGACCGCATCGAGGTGGTGGACGTGTTCCCGCTGACCGGGCTCAACAAGGTCGACAAGAAGAACCTGGCGGCACGCGTCGCGGCCGGCGCGCCGACGGCCGCGGCCAGGGACTGAGGAGAGGGACCGCCATGCTGAGCACGACCACCTACCAGGTGCCTTTCCAGCGGCGCGGAAGCATCGTCGGCCAGGCCGACCTGGCGGCCCTGGCCGACCTCGTGCACTCCGACGAGCCGCTGTCCTCCGGCGTGTGGCGCGACAGGTTCGAGCGGCGCTTCGCCGAACTCACCGGCGCCCGCCACGCCCTGTCGGTGACCAGCGGCACCGTCGCCCTCGAACTCGCCTACCAGCTCATCGACCTGGCTCCGGGGGACGAGGTCATCGCCACGCCGCAGACCTTCCAGGCCACCGTGCAGCCGCTGCTGGCCCACGACGTCAGGGTGCGCTTCTGCGACGTCGACCCCGGCACCCTCAACATGGACCCGGCCGTCCTGGAGTCGCTGATCACCGAGCGCACCCGCGCCATCGCTCTGGTCCACTACGGCGGCCTGCCCGCCGACATGGCCCGGATCATGGCCGTCGCCAGGAGCCGTGGCATCGTGGTGATCGAGGACTGCGCACACGCGCTCGGCGCCCACTACCAGGGCGCGGCCCCAGGCTCCCTGGCCGACATCGGCTGCTTCAGCTTCCACTCGACGAAGAACATCACCACCCTCGGCGAGGGCGGAATGATCACCGTGAACCGGGACGACTGGGCCGAACGCGTCGACCGGCTGCGCAGCAACGAGGTCGACGCCGTCTACCTGCCGTCCCATCGGCCCCGGGAGGAGGAGCCGGGCCTGCTGCCGTGGATGAAGTTCTCGGCGGACGTCTACCGGCGCACCGCCGTCGGCATCCGCGGTGCGGGCACCAACGCCACGATGTCCGAGGCGGCGGCTGCCGTCGGTCTGGTCCAGCTCGACTCGCTGGAGCGCTTCACCGAGCGCCGCCGCTGGATCGCGGCCCGGCTGGACGAGGCCGTATCGGCCTTCCCGAGCGTACGGCTGCACAAGGCGCCCGAAGACAGCACGCACGCCTACCACCTGTACACGTTCTTCCTCGGCGCCGGACGCGCGGTGCGCGAGCACTTCGTACACGAGCTGGACCGCAGGGGTGTCGAGGTCCAGCTGCGCTACTTCCCGCTGCACCTGCTGCCCGAGTGGCGGCTGCGCGGCCACCGCCGCGGCGAGTGCCCCGAGGCCGAACGCGTCTGGTTCGACGAACACCTCAACCTGCCGTGCCATCCGGGACTCAGCGACGCCCAGGTCGACCACCTGGTCGAGGCCGTCACGGCCGCACTGCGCGAGGCCCACGACAAGGCCGCCCTGAGCATGGCCACCGCCCTGTAAAAACTACCGAAAGGCCCTACCGTGCCGTTCATCGATGTGAAGATCTACGACCGCCGTCTCGACGAGAACAGTGAGCGCGAGCTCATCGAGCGCCTGACCCAGGCCGTGGTCGACGTCTTCGGCGAGCCCGTGCGGCCTCAGACCTGGGTGACGCTGACCGGCGTGCCGCCGCGGCAGTGGGGCATCGGCGGCGTGCAGGGCGGCTGAGCCCGACGCTCACTGCCCGGCAAGCTGCCGCGGATGCCGGGCGGTGGAGGCGTCGATGCAGGCGTCGGCGGAGGCGTCGGCGCACATGCCGGCGATCAGCCAGTCCAGCGCGCGGTCGAAGTCGCGGTCGCGCAGTTCGTCCATGCTCAGGTTCTTGTGCTGCTCCATCAGCCCGCCGGACGCACGCTCGCCGGGCATCTCCTCGATGCGGTCCGCCACATCGGAGAAGAATTCGTCCGCGCTCTGGCCCGTCTCGCGCGCGTACTCCAGCCAGCGGGTCTCGGTGGAGACGAAGCCGTAGACGTACTGGAAGACGGCCGACAGGGCCGCGGAGTGCTCGTGGCGCGGCAGTGCGGAGCGGGCGACGATGTCCTGGGCGCACTGGGTGAAGCGCACGCTGCACGGGCCTATGTTCAGGTAGGCGCCGTGGGCGCGTACGGCCCACGGGTGGGCGACCATGGTGCGCCGCCAAGCGGTGGCCAGCGCGCGCAGTTCCTCGCGCCAGTCGCTGTCCGGTCCCGGACGGGGCAGCCGTATCTCTCCGGCCACCGCGTCCAGGGCCAGTTCCAGCAGGTCGTCCTTGTTGGCGACGTACCAGTACAGCGACATGGGAGTGACGTGCAGTGCGGCGGCCAGCCGGCGCATGGAGAATCGGTCGTCGCCTTCGGCATCGAGCAGCCGTACGGCCGCGGCCACGATGCTCTGCACGTCGAGGCCGCCGGAGGCCGTGGAGGAATCGGCGCCCTTGCGCCCTCGTGCCCGGCGCGGGCTGAGCCAGACACTCTTGCGCGGTGGCGACACCCGCTTGCCGGTCACGTCCGTCCTCCTCTTGTCGTTCCTCGCACGGCGGTTGTGCCGGTAAGTAAGGGGCCGGGTGCGCGGGGGATTCGCACCCGGCCGGTCTTGGGGGGGTATTTCAGTCGGCCGGCGCCTCGACGGGAGCCTGGGCCGACTGCTGTCCGGCCTGCTCGGCCGCGGAGGCCCGATGCAGCAGGAGGGCCGCCAGCAGACCGCCGACGAACACCGCTCCGGCACCGATCAGCTGACTGGCACTCACGCTGTCGGCGAAGGCGTCCTGCACCTTCTGGCGCAGCCCGGGAGTGCCCGCGGCGCTCAGCGCCTCGTGCAGCGAACCGGCCGCTCCGGCGCCGATCGCGCCGGGCAGCAGCGCGGCGAAGCGGGAGTTGAGCACCGCGCCCAGCACGGCGACGCCCAGGCCGCCGCCGAACTCGGTGATCGTGCCCTGCACGCCCGCGCCGACTCCGGCCTTGGCCGGCGGGATCGAGCCCATGATGGCGTTGGCCATGGCCGGCATGGCCAGAGCGATGCCGCAGCCCATCAGCAGCAGGCCGACGAGCATGCCGCCGTAGCCGTAACCCGCGTCCTTGGCACCGAGCAGCGCGACTCCGGTGAGACCGCCCGAGAGCAGCGTCATGCCCGCCACGATGGTGCCGGCCGTGCCCAGTTTGGGCAGCAGCTTGGCGCCGACACCGCCGAGGTTGAGCGCGACGATGGTCAGGGCCAGCGGAGCGGTGCGCAGACCGGCGTCCAGCGGTGCATAGCCGAGGACGAGCTGCAGGTGCTGGGTGAGCAGGAAGAGCGAGCCGGCCATGCCGAAGGCGACGAGCAGGCCGCCCGCGACCGCGCCGTTGAAGCGGCGGTTGCGGAAGAAGGACATGTCCAGCATCGGGACGGGAACGTGCAGTTCCCAGCGGACGAAGGCGGCCAGCGTGATGACACCGGCCGCACCGGCGCCCAGGACGACGCCCGACGTCCAGCCGTGCTCCGGGCCGGAGATGATGGCGTAGACCACGCCCACCATGCCGACCGTGGAGAGCACCGCGCCGAGCAGGTCGGGGCGCTTGCCCTGCGGGTTCTTGCTCTCCGGGACCAGCTTGGCCACGGCGATGCTGCCGAGCAGCGCCACCGGGATGTTGATCAGGAAGATCGAACCCCACCAGAAGTGGGCCAGCAGGGCACCGCCGAGCAGCGGACCGCCGGCGAAGCCCAGCGAGCTGACCGCTCCCCACAGGCCGATGGCCTTGGGCCGCTCCTCGTCGTCGAACACCTGCATGATCACGGCGAGCGTGGTGGTCATCAGCAGCGCACCGCCGATGCCCATGCCCGCGCGGGCCGCGATCAGCTGGCCGGACGTCTGGCTGAAGGCCGCGGCCAGCGAGCCGAGGCCGAACAGGACCAGGCCGGTCAGCAGCGACTTCTTGCGACCGTAACGGTCACTCAGGCTGCCGGCGGTGAGCAGGAGTCCGGACTGGACGAGCGCGTAGGCGTTGATCATCCACTGGACGTCCTCGGTGCTCGCGCCCAGGTCGTTGGTCAGGGAGGGGATGGCCAGGTTCAGAACGGTGTTGTCCAACAGGACGACGAGCTGAGCCAGACAAATGACACCGAGGATCACCCAGCGCTGCGGGTTGCGTTGGGGGGCCGCAACCGTCGTGTGTGTGTCTTGCAAGGGGGGACTCCCGGGGTCGAGGCGAGCAGTCTTATACAGCGTACAGGCTTCGCTATACGGCGTACAATCATTTCCTGGAAAACGAGGGCGCTGTTTCGGCGTCACGGGGTGACGGATGGGGGGCGAGCGCCGTGCGCCAGATTACAAACCAAGCGGTCCGTTTGCCAAGAAAAAGAAAACCGGTCGGCATGTTTTGGCTGACAAACGACCCTCCGGAAGACCCACCGTGCACGGCGGGGTTTCCTTCCGCCGAAAGTTGCTATACAGTGTAGAAGACAGTTGTTGCCGTCCATTGGAGAAGACTGTTGCTCTTCTGAGGTCTTGAAGGCGCCACGCAGCGCCTTCCCTTCCGCGTCGAGACCACGAACCCTCCCGGAGGACCTCTTTTATGTCTATGACAACCACGTCCGTCGTCTGCTCCGACCTCTCCTTCTCCTGGCCGGACGGCACCACCGCGTTCACCGACTTCAACCTGGTCATCGGCCCCGGCCGCACCGGACTGATCGGTGTCAACGGCTCCGGGAAGTCGACACTGCTGCGTCTGATCGCCGGCGAGCTCACTCCGAGCCTCGGTTCGGTGAAGGTCAGCGGCGAATTCGGCTACGTCCCGCAGAACGTCACCCTGGACACCGAGCTCAGCGTCGAAGCGGCGCTGGGTATCGCGACGGCACGGGCGGCGCTGCGCGCCATCGAGGCGGGAGACGCCAGCGAGGAGAACTTCACGCTCGTCGGCGACGACTGGGACATCGAGGAGCGCGCCCGCGCCACCCTCGACCGGCTCGGGCTGGACCACGTCAGCCTGGACCGCCGCATCGGCGAGCTGTCCGGCGGCGAATCCGTGCTGCTGTGCCTGGCCGCCGCGTTGCTGCGCCGCCCGCAGGTGCTGCTGCTGGACGAGCCCACCAACAACCTCGACCTGAACGCGCGCCGCAGGCTCTACGACGCCGTCGCCTCCTGGAAGGGCGCGATGGTGATCGTCAGCCACGACCGCGAACTGCTTGAGGCGGTGGACCAGATCGCCGACCTGCGATCCGGCGAAGTGCGCTGGTACGGCGGCAACTTCAGCGCCTACCAGGAAGCGCTGGCCGTGGAGCAGGAAGCGGCCGAACGCATGGTCCGCGTGGCCGAGTCGGACCTGCGCCGGCAGAAGCGCGAACTGGCCGATGCCCGTATCAAGCTCGACCGCCGTATCCGCTACGGCAAGAAGATGTACGAGACCAAGCGCGAACCCAAGGTGGTGATGAAGGAACGCAAGCGGCAGGCGCAGGTGGCCGCGGGCAAGCACCGGAACATGCACCTGGAAAAGCTCGAAGAGGCCAAGGAACGGCTCACCGAGGCGGAAGAGGCCGTACGCGACGACAGCGAGATCCGCATCGACCTGCCCGAGACCACCGTCCCGGCAGGACGCACCGTGCTGACGCTCGCCGAGGTGGAAACCCGCTACGGAGGCCGTGCCCACTTCGACGTCCGCGGCCCCGAACGCATCGCACTGGTCGGCCGCAACGGAGCGGGCAAGAGCACGTTGCTGCGCACCATCGCGGGCGAGCTGGAGCCGGTGTCCGGTGAGGTCAAGACCGCAGTCCCGATGCGGTATCTGCCTCAGCGGCTCGATGTCCTCGACGAGGAGCTGACAGTTGCGCAGAACGTCGCCTTGTCCGCTCCCGCGGTGGGAGACAACGCCATCCGGGCCCGGCTGGCGAGGTTCCTCTTCCGTGGCCGGCGCGCCGACCAGCAGGTGTCCACGCTCTCCGGCGGCGAACGCTTCCGGGCGACGCTGGCGGCACTGATGCTGGCCGATCCACCGCCCCAGCTGCTGCTGCTGGACGAGCCGACCAACAACCTGGACCTGGCCAGCCTCCGCCAGCTCTCCACGGCCCTGGAGTCCTACCGTGGCGCCCTGATCATCGCCAGCCACGACGTGGCCTTCCTCCGTGACCTGGGCATCACCCGCTGGCTCCACCTCGATGGCGAGATCACCGCCATCGATCCCCTGTAGGAGGCGCCACACGCCGCGGCCGGCTCCAGGAACGGACAGCAGCCGGTGGCCCCGCGAAGCGGGAGCCACCGGCCTGCGGCGCCGAACGTTCAGTAGCGGTAGTGGTCCGGCTTGTATGGGCCGTCGATGTCCACGCCGATGTACGAGGCCTGTTCCGGGCGGAGTTCGGTGAGCTTGACGCCGAGGGCGGCCAGGTGGAGGCGGGCGACCTTCTCGTCGAGGTGCTTGGGCAGGGTGTAGACACCGATCGGGTATTCGGACTGCTTGGTGAACAGCTCGATCTGGGCCAGCGTCTGGTCCGCGAAGGAGTTGGACATCACGAACGACGGGTGGCCGGTGGCGTTGCCCAGGTTCAGCAGGCGGCCCTCGGACAGCACGATGATCACCTTGCCGTCCGGGAACGTCCACGTGTGGACCTGAGGCTTGACCTCGTCCTTCACAATGCCCGGAATCTGCGCCAGACCGGCCATGTCGATCTCGTTGTCGAAGTGACCGATGTTCCCGACGATCGCCTGATGCTTCATCCTGGCCATGTCCGAGGCCATGATGATGTCCTTGTTGCCGGTCGTGGTGATGAAGATGTCGGCCTTGTCGATCACCTCGTCCAGCGTGGTGACCTGGTAGCCGTCCATCGCCGCCTGCAGCGCGCAGATCGGGTCGATCTCGGTGACGATCACCCGCGCGCCCTGGCCGCGCAGCGACTCCGCACAGCCCTTGCCCACATCGCCGTAACCACAGACGACCGCCGTCTTGCCGCCGATCAGGACGTCCGTGGCCCGGTTGATGCCGTCCACCAGCGAGTGACGGCAGCCGTACTTGTTGTCGAACTTCGACTTGGTGACGGCGTCGTTGACGTTGATCGCCGGGAACAGGAGGGCGCCGTCGCGCTGCATCTCGTACAGACGGTGGACACCGGTCGTGGTCTCCTCCGTCACGCCGCGGATGTCCGAGGCGAGGGCCGACCAGTCGATGGTGCTGTTCTCCAACAGCGAGCGTACGACGGCGAGTTCCTCGTTGGACGCCTCCGGCAGCCGGCCGGTCTTCTGGTACTCGACGCCCTTGTGGACGAGGAGCGTGGCATCACCGCCGTCGTCCAGGATCATGTTCGGGCCCGCGTGACCCGGCCAGGTCAGCGCCTGCTCGGTGCACCACCAGTACTCCTCCAGCGTCTCGCCCTTCCACGCGAAGACCGGGATCCCGGCGGCGGCGATGGCGGCGGCCGCGTGGTCCTGGGTGGAGAAGATGTTGCAGGACACCCAGCGGACCTCGGCGCCCAGGGCGACCAGGGTCTCGATCAGCACGGCCGTCTGGACCGTCATGTGCAGCGAGCCGGTGATCCTGGCGCCGGCCAGCGGCTGAGCCTCGGCGTACTCCTTGCGGATCGCCATCAGGCCCGGCATCTCGTGCTCGGCCAGCGTGATCTCCTTGCGGCCGAACTCGGCCAGGGAGAGGTCGGCGACCTTGAAGTCGGTGAACTCAGCGGGCATGAAGGCTCCTTGTGCCGTTCAGTACGTTGCGGTGGATGTCCAGCGCTGCCGTGGACTTGTTGAGCGTGATGTAGTGCAGGCCGGGCGCACCCTCGGCGAGCAGCCGGTCCGCCATGGCGGTGGCGTGGTCGACGCCGATCCGGTACGCGTCGTCGGGCCGCTCGCGGGCGGCTTCGAGACGGTGGGCCAGGTCTTCCGGGAAGGCGGCGTCGGAGAGTTCGGCGAAGCGCCGGATCTGCCGGACGTCGGTGGCCGGCATGATCTCCGGGATGATCGGCGTCGTACAGCCCGCCGCCGCGACCCGGTCGCGCAGCCGCAGGTAGTCCTCCACGTCGAAGAACATCTGCGTGATGGCGTAGTCCGCGCCCGCGCGGCACTTGGCCACGAAGTGCCGGATGTCGCTGTCCCAGTCCGGCGAGCGCGGATGCCGCTCCGGGAACGCCGCCACTCCGATGGTGAACTCGCCCAGGGACCGCACCAGTTCGACCAGTTGGTACGCGTGGGTGTAGCCGTCCGGATGCGGCGTCCACGGTCCCTTCGGATTGCCGGGCGGGTCGCCGCGCAGCACGAGTACATCGCGCACTCCCGCGTCCGCGTACTGGCCGATGATGCGGCGCAGTTCGGCCACCGAGTGGCCGACGGCCGTCAGGTGTGCCATCGGACGCAGCGTCGTCTCGGACACGATCCGCTTGGTGACCTCGACGGTGCGCTCGCGTGAGGAGCCTCCCGCGCCGTAGGTGACGGACACGAAATCGGGTGCGAGCGGTTCGATGCGGCGGACGGCCTGCCACAGGGCCCGCTCGCCCGTGGCCGTCTTCGGCGGGAAGAACTCGAAGGAGAACGTCGTCATGCGCGACCTCCCGCGTTGAAGTAGCTGGCCTCGGGATGGTGGACGACGATGGCGTCGGTGGACTGCTCGGGATGCAGCTGGAACTCCTCGCTGAGATGGACGCCGATCCGATCCGGTCCGAGGAGGTGCGCGATCTTGGCGCGGTCCTCGAGGTCCGGGCAGGCCGGATAGCCGAGCGAATAGCGGCAGCCTTGGTACTCCGTGCGGAACATGCCTTCCATCGCCGACGGATCGCTGCCGTCGATGCCGAGTTCGGCGCGCACGCGCGCGTGCCAGTACTCGGCGAGGGCCTCGGCCAACTGGACGGACAGGCCGTGCAGTTCGAGGTAGTCGCGGTAGGCGTTGGCCTCGAAGAGCTTGGCGGTCTCCTCGCCGATCTTCGAGCCGACGGTGACGACCTGGAGGCCTACGACATCGGTCTCGCCGGACTCCTCCGGGCGGAAGAAGTCGGCCAGGCACAGCCTGCGGCCACGGCGCTGGCGCGGGAAGGTGAACCGGGTGCGCTCGTTGCCGTGCTCGTCCAGGACGATCAGGTCGTCGCCCTTGGACACACAAGGGAAGTAGCCATGGACGACGGCCGCTTCCAGCAGGTTCTCCGTCCGCAGCCGGTCGAGCCACATCCGCAGCCGCGGCCGGCCCTCGCTCTCGATGGTGTCGCCCTTGAGCCCCCACTGGCCCTTGAACAGCGCGGCCTCGTCCAGCCAGGACGCGTATTCCTTGAGCTGGATGCCCTTGACGACACGAGTGCCCCAGAACGGCGGAGCCGGCACCGGATTGTCGACGGCGACGTCCGAGCGGCCCACGTCCTCGGGTTCTGCGAGGACGAACTCCCGTTTCGGCACGCGGCGTTGCTTCAGCTCGGGCAGCTGCGCCCCGGGCACGCCCCGCTTGACGGCGATGAGGGCGTCCATCAGGCGCAGGCCCTCGAAGGCGTCGCGGGCGTAGCGGACCTCGCCTTCGTAGATCTC